>CALDHJ010000085.1 GCA_937941555.1 uncultured Granulosicoccaceae bacterium
ACCGGTCATCGCGGCGGTCAATGGCGTGGCGGCTGGCGCAGGCGCAAATTTCGCCCTGTGCTGCGACATCGTTATCGCCGCACGCTCAGCGAGCTTCATCCAATCCTTCAGCAAGATCGGTCTCGTACCGGATTGCTCGGGCAGTTGGTTTCTACCACGACTTGTCGGCCCTGCACGCGCCATGGCGCTCGCGTTGACAGGTGACCGGATCGACGCCGAAACCGCGGCAGACTGGGGATTGATCTGGAAAGTCGTTGACGACGACGAGCTCGTGTCGACCACCGAACAATTGGCTCAGCAACTCGCACAAGGCCCCACCGCGTCGCTTGCATTGACAAAGCGACTGTTGTCGCAGAGCTGGCAGAACGGCCTAGACGCGCAATTGGATCTCGAGCGCGATTTTCAGCGGGCCTTGAGCAGCAGCAATGACTTCCGTGAGGGCGTCCGCGCGTTTACCGAGAAGCGCAAACCGGAATTCAAGGGCGACTAGCTCAGGCCGGTTAGCCGCCATCAGTCTGTTGGCTGTAGACCGGCTGGGTTGACACCGGCTGAGGGAGAGCACGAATCATGTGTGGCAGGCTCAACTTGTCGGACCTCGACGGCATTCGAAACCTGATGGCGCAGATCGGGATGCCATTGTTTGCAGCTGATCAACCAGTGCGTTTCAACGTCTCGCCCGGCACACATATTCCGGTTTTGCACCGGCTCTCGGCAGAACACAAGCCTGTCACATCCGCCATAGGCTGGTCGAACATGCACTGGGGCATGCCGGTCAATACGCGTCCCGGTGCGCCCATGGCGATCAACGCACGCTGTGAAACCGCGCATGAGAAACCGCTGTTCAAGCACCTGACGCAATCACAACGCGCAATCGTGCCCGCAAACGGGTTCTACGAGTGGCTCAAGCAAGGCCGAGAACGTCGAGCGTTTCACTTCACAGCCTCCGACAACAGTGCCCTGCTCATGGCGGGACTCTGGCGGCGCAGTCAAAGCGGCCACCGTGAAACCGTTATCCTGACTGCCGCAGCCAACGTCGATATGGCCGACATCCATGACCGCATGCCGGTCATGCTCAATGCCGATCAGGCACACCGCTGGCTCAGCGGAGAGACCGAGTTGAGCGCAGCGGTGAACCAGTGGCATCCAGGCCAACTGGTGCGGCGCGCCGTCGCAACGCACGTCAATGATGCGCGTCACGATGCCTCTGATTGCCTCGACGACGCGCAAGCCGAGCCATACACAAAAGACCTCTTCAGCTGACCCCTGTTACAACCACGAGACAACTCGACTCGCGATTACCCCGAGTAGACGGACTGTCATGCGTGAAAGCTTGAGCACAGACAGGGAGCTGGGATAGCGTCCAGTAATTATATAAATGTACTACTGACTACAATGCTCTATCGCCTGTTCCTGATCACCTTTGCGGTCGTCGCACTGTCTCTGTTGTGCAGATTTACCTACCAACGACACGCCCCGGAAATCGAATCGCTGGTATTGCGCGGGGCAAAGACTGTCCTGAACGCACATGAGGGTCACGCGTTGACAGCCAGCGCTGACGGGCGAGATGTGTACCTCAGCGGCAGTGTCCCCGCGACTGGCGCACTGCAGCGCATCACACGATCTTTGAAAGCAGCACGCGGGGTCCGGTTGGTCAACACAACCGCGGTTACGCAAGGCGGGACCCTTGAAAGCTTCAACGGCAATACGACTTTCAACAGCATGATCACCGCCGACGCAACCGGTGTCAGCCTGACAGGCGAAGCACCCAGCCGCGCCGCTCGGGCGAGAGCGCAGGCACTCACCGGATCCACAGTCGAATTGAACGTCAATCCGACCGGTGACGACGCCTGGATTGACCTCGTCATACTGGTCAACCGCTACCGTCGCCAATTTGACACCATCACGGTTGAGTACACCGGCACACTCGCGACAGTACGCGGCACAACCTCCGATTCCGATGCCATTCGCAACTTCAAGATCGATCTTGCCAATGTGTCAACCTCGCGCATGAATATCGTGGAAAACCTGAGCCTGCGGGGTGTCGGCGGCTGATACCGCGCTCGAGAAGTATCAGTCGGCTACTAATTTTGGCACCGCGTTCCCCCAACATGCTTTAACGCTTGCTGCCAATCAGATAGTCTGATCACAGTTTGCCCGGCCAGTATGCTGGCGAGGCACACTGGAAATCACCATTCATACAATCGTACAAGACGCACACGACAGAAATTCGAGAAGACCAAGTTACGTTGAGCACGCAACACGGCGCAGCACGCAGGTTCTGATGCATCGTCACGCACTACAGATCCGATCGCAAAACAGCGCCGACCTTTTTGCAACGACAAACCTTGCTTGAACTCGACTTCGCGGTGCGCAATGGAGCAAATGGCATGAGCATGTGGTTATGGGTCATTCTCGCGGCAATCGTCATCTTTCTACTTTACTGGCTCTTCGGTAAATCCGATAAGACAGCACCGTCACGCGAAGTTGACAGCGGCTCACCGCATTCTCTCGAAGACGGGGCAGCCCACTCGCCACCAGGGGGTGGCTTGGCTGCAACCATGGAAGACTCCGCTCAAGATGCAGCTTCAACCGCCAAAAACGCCGCTGTGGGTGCGCTGGGGGCAGCAGGTGCCGTAGCCGCCGGCGCAGTCGCAGCTGCCAGTGCCGCACGCGATTCAGTAACGGACGCAGCAAGTTCAGCGTCCGACACCGCATCAAACCTTGCCGGGTCTGCGACCGACGCGGTTTCCGGCGCAGCAAGCTCGGCAACAGACGCAGCAGCCAACCTCGCAGGTTCCGCTGCTGATGCAGCGGGCAACGCTGCCAGCGCGGCAACGGATGCAGTCTCCGGGGCAGCGAGTTCAGCTACAGGTGCTGCGGCCAACCTCGCAGGCTCCGCCGCCGACGCAGCTGGTAACGCTGCAGGTGCGGCGACCGACGCGGTCTCCGGCGCAGCAAGCTCGGCAACAGACGCAGCAGCCAACCTCGCAGGCTCCGCCGCCGACGCAGCGGGCAACGCTGCGAGTGCCGCAACAGATGCAGTCTCCGGCGCAGCAAGCTCAGCTACAGGTGCTGCGGCCAACCTCGCCGGTTCCGCCGCTGACGCGGCAGGCAACGCTGCCAGTGCCGCGACCGACGTGGTGACCGGCGCAGCAAGTTCAGCTACAGATGCTGCAGCCAACCTCGCAGGTTCCGCAGCCGACGCGGCAGGCAACGCTGCAGGTGCCGCGACCGACGCGGTCTCCGGCGCAGCGAGTTCAGCCACAGATGCGGCAACCAACCTCGCAGGTTCCGCCGCTGACGCGGCAGGTAACGCTGCTGGTGCCGCGACAGATGCTGTCTCCGGCGCAGCAAGTTCAGCCTCAGATGCTGCAGCCAACCTCGCCGGTTCCGCAGCCGACGCGGCAGGCAACGCTGCAGGTGCCGCGACCGACGCGGTCTCCGGCGCAGCGAGTTCAGCCACAGATGCGGCAACCAACCTCGCCGGTTCCGCCGCCGATGCAGCGGGTAACGCTGCGAGTGCCGCAACAGATGCAGTCTCCGGGGCAGCAAATTCAGCTACAGATGCTGCGGCCAACCTCGCAGGTTCCGCCGCGGATGCAGCAGGCAACGCTGCCAGCGCCGCAACAGATGCGGTCTCCGGCGCAGCAAGCTCGGCAACAGACGCAGCAGCCAACCTCGCAGGTTCCGCTGCCGATGCAGCGGGCAACGCTGCCA
>CALDHJ010000086.1 GCA_937941555.1 uncultured Granulosicoccaceae bacterium
TTCCGAAGGTGGCCGTCAAAGGGGCGGGAGTAAAGGCCGAAAATGTCGTTGCCCACGCGGAAATCAGAGCCACTGAACGTGATTCCGCTGACATCCATGGTGTCGCCGACAACCCCATCGAGCAACAAGGACGCCGTGCCACTGCTGTCTATCGTCAAACCGACGGTGTGCCAAGCGTTCAGATAGGTACTGCTATCAAGTTCGATGTGCATGACAGCCGTGCCGGTCGAATTGAGATCACCTTCGGCGCTCGGCAGATCGCCGTCCCCGCCCATGTGGGCAATCAGAAAATCCTTGCCGCTGATCTCAGCGGTATAGACAGTGATCGATCCCACATCTGCAGCTCTGCCCACGCTGTAGAGCAAATTGGATGTCACCGACGATATCGAGTCTGCATTGACTTCAACCGACACTTCGAAACTGTCAGGGAATGTGAATACGCCGTAGTTGAGTCCGTTCTGAAGTGCGACAAACGACGCACCACTGCCGTCCGTGCTGAGCGTGCCGTTGCCACCAACAGCGGCCCCGATGCCAGTCAGCTCGTCGGTACTCGTAATCAGCGGGAGTGCAAAGACATAGCTTGAGTCCAGCTCTCTGACGGTTATCGCAGCATCGTACTCGACGTTGTTGGTGGTATCGGAATTCGGCTGTGTGAACTCAAGTTCATCGGTTGAGGATAGTGCCAGTGAGCCGCTGGCGGGTTGATCAAATCCGGTGATGACGAGGGTGTCTCCGTCAGCGTCGGTGTCGTTTGCCAATAGCGTCGTGGTTGCGACCGTGCCCGAGGTGCCGGTGTAGACGACGGTGTCGTCTCCCAACACGGCAGGGTTGTTGAGTGCCGAGACACTCAGATTGATCAGTACCCAGTTGTCGTGGTCATGGCCATTGTGCTCGTGCTGAAACAGTGCCGTATCGACGGTCGTGGCACTGCCATCATGCTGGTAAACAAGCGACCCACCGGTGGCTTCGGCATAAGACACCAGATCGTCTTCAACCATCGGTGAGCCATTGAGAAGCAGAGTGCCGTTGACCGGCACCTCACGTAGATACAGCCCGTCGGCGAAATCGTCTTCGTAATCTTCAGTCGGATACTGGGCGGTCGTGACCGTACCGCCGTTAACGACGTTGTAGTTGTAAACCTGTGTGCTGCCATCATCCTTGTCGAATGGCATGACGACCGTGTCCTCGAAATACGGGTCCGCCGAATCCGCAAACGCAAACACATCCGCTGAATACAGCAGACGGGCTTCAAGCACTTCGACATCTGGCAGGCTACGTGTCACGTCGATCCGCTCCTCAGTGAAACCGGACCTGGCAACGCACACCGCCGGGAATGGACAGATCGGGATTCGGTACAACCAACTGCACGCCGAAGGTATTGCTGGCCGCGTCCGCAACCAAATCCGTTGCATGGACCTCTGCCTCGATACGGCTGCTGCCATTACCCAATTGAATGTCCACCGTCGCTTTGGTGCCGGCGGACACCGCAGCGCGGTATGACAAGGGTGCGATGACCGACACATGCAGCGGGTCGAGCTGAGCGATCTGCACGATCGGCTGGCCCTCGAGGTATTCGCCGTCGTTCTTGTATCGTTCGACAATCACACCGGAAATCGGACTCTGAACCGCACGGCGCGCCAGTGCAGCACGGGCCCGATCAAGTTCGAGCGATGCGCGCTCGGCGCGTTCGGTCTGCTCCTGCAATTGCAAGCGGGAGATTTCGTATTCGGTTTCGATCTTGTCGAACTGCTGTTTCGACACGGACGAGGTCTTCACAAGCGTGCGGTTGCGCTCCAAAGTCCTCTGCCCGTACTCCACACTCTTCTGCCGCAACGCGAGTTGCGCCTTGGCGTCAACGCTGTGTTGTGCCAACCGCACCGCCGACAACTCCAGGCTGCTTTCGAGTTTGGCAATGAATGCCCCCTCCTCGACGCGGTCATTGCGCTCGACAAACACGGTGTCGATCTGCCCGGGTTCGGGAGCACTGAGGTTGACAACCATGCTGGGCTCAACCAGGCAATCGAGCGCATGATCCGGAGCAGAGTTGGCGAAAACCGGCGCGGAGAAGCACAGCGGCAGCACTGCGCAGAAGCGTGTGTAACGGAATTGTCGTGCCATGGAATTACACCTTCGACCTAACTGTTGATGTGAAAAAACGTGTCGCGAAACGCGCTCGTCAACTGCATTGCGGCCGGCAGGGGTGCAAGGCGATAGCGAACCACCACGCGTTGTCCCAAACGACCTAAAGCGATTCCGGCGTCATCCAGCTCGAGCCGGGAACTGAAATAGCTGCTACCTGCGAGTGCGGGTCGCATTTCCTGATCGACTGTCACAACGCCCCCACCGTGCTGGGTCAGGGCCCGCTGATCGGCCGGTACCTGATCAACAGGAGACAGCGACACCATTGATGCCGCGACCTGGACTCGCCGCGAATCACGGCTCGCCGCCGAGATGGAAATGAGTTCGCTCTCCAGTTGCGACGCCAGGCGCTGATCGACCAGCACATGCACCTCTGGCCGACCGTGTGGTATCAATGTTGCGATTTCACGACCGGCCTCGACCCAGTTGCCATCCTCGACCAGCAATGCATCGCGGCTGACAACCCCATCGTGTTCGGCCACGACTGCGAGCGAGTTCAGCTTGCGTTGGCGGTTCTCAAGATCGATTCGCGCAGATTGCAATCGAGATTCATGCACGGCCAGGTTTTCCCGGTCCGCAGGCTGCGCGCTGATCACAGCGCTACGCCGCACTTCGGCGAGTCGCTGCACGACCCCGGATTGTATCGACACGGCGTGTTCCAGGGCCGGTGCCCGCAATTCGGCGATCACTTCCCCTTTTTTCACGGCGCCACCGTCGGCGACCCGCCAGTGAATCTCACCACTCGACCGGGGCGCGATCGCACGGGCATCGTGGAAGGCGACCACCCCGTCCACGGCGGCGACCCGTGGCAAGGGCATCGCCGTAAACGCCACCAGTACAAGCGCAACACTGGCTGTGGCACGCCACCGCCGACTACTGCTGCTGAACAGAGTCGCGCGATCGGCCAATGTGGTCTTCACGAATGCGAGCACCGGGAGCGCACAGGCTGTCAACACCAGCAAACCCGCGAGTGCGGAACCGATCAGCGGGATATCCCCGACAAACCACAGGCACAAGCTGATCACGACAAACAGTTTGAACAGTAACGCCGCCACGCCGTACACCAGGAAAGTCTTCCAGCGGGACGGCAAGCGTGCAGCGTGGCGTGGCGCACCCAGACCGCGCCACAGTAGGCGTTTGACCGTTTCCGCAGACTGCTGTTGCAAATTGCCGGTGCGCAACACATCTTGCAACACGTGATAGCCATCGAACTTCATCAACGGATTGGCGTTGATCAACAGGCTCGACACACAGGCCACCATCACCGTCGATGCGAGCACCGTCTTGAGCAGGCCATCGGCGACCAAGGGAAACATCGCCAGGCACACACAGGCGATAAACAGCTCGGACAACACTCCCGCCATGGACACGAGTATCCGTTGCCAGCGGCTCGGCAAGCGCCATGCGTCGGACGCATCCACGAACGGCAGCGGCAGAAAGAACAGCAGTGTGATACCACAGCGTTTTACCGTACCGCCAAAGCGGTGCAGGACGCCGGCATGTGCACACTCGTGGAGAAGCTTGAGGAACGGCCAGACTGCGACGGTCGCGGCGAGCGCGCTCGAAGTCGACACATCGGTGAGGAGGTAGCGTGACAAATCAGACGCGTGCCGGAACAATAGCAGTGGCAGCATCAGCAGCGCCACGCACACGCCCAGCGCGCCCCATCGGCCGAACAGGGCACCCACTATTCGCGGGTGCCGCGACAACCACCCCGACGGGTCGGCCATATCGATTCGGACGCTGAAGGGGTTGAGCCACTGCCGACCACGCTGACGCGCACTTGCCGTTCGAGATGCCTCAACCGTGGATGCGCAACTTGCCCCACTGCGCGTCAACACACCCGATTTCTGCAGTTGCGACAGCACTGCACGGCATTCGTCCAGGTGTTGATCCGGCCAGCGTGCCACTGCTTCTTCGAGCGCCGCTTCGATGTCCAATGGCGCTCTGAAGAGCAACGCCATGTCGGTTGCGCGCGGTGTGAGCCGAACGCGTTGATCGGTCACCGAATCGTGCAGAAGGTAGCCGCTGCCCTCGCCCAGTGACTCGATGTGCCAGGCACTGCCCAGTTGCCAGGCGGTTTGATGGGTTTGGTCGGCGGACCGCATCAGACCAACCCCCATCGCCAGGCCATCAACCAGACCGCTTCTCTGGTCTTGCGCGTCCAGGCGGCGAGCAAGGACCGGGTCCCCGCGTCAAGCCGCGCATACCCGGTCATACCGGGCAGAATGTCGGCTGGAAGACTGTCAACAGACGCCTCAACCACAAAGACGTT
>CALDHJ010000087.1 GCA_937941555.1 uncultured Granulosicoccaceae bacterium
CGATGGCAATCGAGAGACAGGCGGCCGTGCCGAGCAGTGCCAGAGTGGTCATGGCTTTGACCCAAAAGCCAAGCAGCCCCATGTAGGCGAGAAAGGCGGCGGTGAAAATCGCGGTTCGCAACCCCGCAGACAACCAAGTCAGAAGCACAATGAAACTTGCAATCACAATCCACGGCGTCTGCACAAAGATCAATTCGAGCGCGTCGAGAATCAGGCGTATGCCGCGCGTGATCACATCAAAGAGCGCATCGCCATGGGTGACGGCGGCAGCAAAGAAGCGCTCGACCCAAGCAATGCTGCCGAGGCGTATGTCGGGGTGGGTTGGAAAGGCTGAGAGCAACTCAAACTGCCCGGGGTAGCTGTAGTTGAGCGTTGCCGCGCCGACGATCAACGCCATGAACACCGCGCTCACCACAATCTGCTGCACTGGAAACCCCGACGGCAAGCTTGGGTCCGATAGCCACTGCGAGAAGCGGGTTTCAAGTGCGGTATTGGCGACCACCGCCTGCACTAATTTAACGAACAATAAAATGCCAAGTCCGGTAAGCGCGATGGTCACGCCTTGTTCATCGAGCAGGTCTGCCTCCGCACGAATACCGCCGATGGCGGCCTCCAGCGAATCAACCGCGCGCTGGTACACCGCCACTTTCTCCGAGCTTGATTCAATCGCAGCTTCGAGCTGTTGGCGTCGCAGGTCGAGCGTGCCTTCAATTGAAGCGATGCGCACCCGTGCGTCAGCGGAGAGATCACCAAAGAGCCCGCGCGCCAACTGCACGAGGCCGATGGTCTCGGCAATCAAGAACGGCAACGCCCATTTCCACAAACCGCGCGCGCCGAACCAGATCGGCCCGAGCAGCCCAGCGACCCAGTTGAAGGTGGGCAGGAATCCCGCCTTATCACCGATCTTCTCGAACTGCGCGGCGTACCATGTTGGGTTGGTGCGCACGAACTCCTCAACCCGTGCGCGGCGGTCGAGCCGGTCTTGGCTCTCGGGGGCGCTGGCGTTGTCTGGTGTTGGTGTGGAGTCGATCATGACACTTCGGTGCCTTCAATGACGGTCTTGAGAATATCGCGCCGGGTGATCTGCCCAACCACCTGCCCGTCTTCTTCAACGGCAATGGGCGCATCATCGTCAATGGCGAGGTTGATCAGCGTGCTCAGCGACGCATCCCCCTGCACCCGGTGAGCACTGTCTGGCAGGTTGCCGGTCAGCGGCTGCATCACCGCGTGCGCGCGCACCACCTTGAGACGCGAGATGCCGGCGACAAAATCTGCGACGTAATCGTCTGCTGGGTGCATCACGATGTCCTCAGCGGTGCCAATCTGCACCACGCGACCATCGCGCATGATCGCAATACGGTGTCCAACGCGCACGGCTTCGTCGAGATCGTGGGTGATGAACAGGGTTGTCTTTTTTAAAATCTTGGACAGGCGAATGAATTCGTCCTGAAGCTGCCGTCTGATCAGCGGGTCAAGCGCACTGAAAGGTTCGTCCATCAGCAGCACATCGGGATCAGCGGCCAGCGCACGCGCAAGGCCAACCCGTTGTTGCATGCCGCCGGAGAGTTCATGGGCAAATTTGTTGCCCCAAGCGTCGAGCTCGACAACTTTCAAGATTTCGCTTGCTTTGCGCAGTCGCTCGTTCTTCGGGATGTTGCGGATCTCAAGCGGCATCGCAACGTTATCGAGCACCGACCGGTGTGGCAGGAGCGCAAAATTTTGGAACACCATGCCAATTTTCTGGTTGCGAAACTGACGCAGGGACTCACCTTTGAGCGCCATGACATCAGTGCCCTCAACCAATATGGTGCCCGCGGTGGGTTCGAGCAGGCGGTTAAAGTGGCGCACCAGGGTGGACTTCCCACTGCCGGACAGTCCCATGACACAAAATATCTCACCGCGCCGGACTTGCAATGACACATCCGCCACTCCGACCACGGCGTTATATTCTGCCAGCACTTCAGCCTTTGACAAGCCGCGCTCTCGGATCGCCTGAAAGGCTGCGGTCGAGTTATCGCCGAAGACTTTCCAAACACCGGCAATATCGACCACCACGTCGTTCGCCGAGCGGCCGGGGTCTTCTGTCAGTGCCGCGTCCGTCATGTCACTTCCTGTTGCAGTTCAGATGACACCGCCGTGTGCGGTGCCATCTGTTTGGCTATACCAAGCTTGGCTAGATCAGAGACCCAACCAGCTGTCGACGCGCTCAGAGTTGGCTTCTACCCACTCCATCGCGACCTCAGCCGGATCGCGGCCATTGCCGGAGATTTCGAACGCAAAGCTGCTCACATCATCTGCGGTCAACGCGAAGCCCTGGAAAAACTCCATGATCGCAGGTGAACGGTCAGCCAGTGAATTGGACCAGGCAATCTGCACATTCTTCAACGCGTCTTTGGTTGCAACCTTTGATTCGGTGAACCAATCCGCCGAATCAGAGGGCTGCACCATGACGTAGTTGGCCGGATCGTAGGTCGGCTCTGACAGCATCTGCACGTCAAACATAAACCAAACCGCGTGCGGCTTGTAGCAGTAGAACGCGTAGCCCTCGCCTTTGGCGATGGAGTCTTTGACCCGCGCCGTCTTGACGCTTTCCTCTGCACGCACAGGCTCAACAAAATCCATCAGGCCATAATCGCGCACTTTGACTTCGTTGACGTTGGCCGATGCCCAGCCCGGCGCACCGATCCACATTTCACCTTTGCCGTTGCCGTCGCTGTCCATCTTCATGGCAACATCTGGGCGGCCGAGGTCGGCGATGTCGGTGATGTTGTTGGCCTCACCGAAGTCTTTTGACACGCAGAAGCCCTGGTTGCCTTCGTAGGCGTTGCTCGACAGCGTCACCGTGCCTGCGCCGTCGACGTACTTCTTGGTGAAGCTCTCCTGGTTGGGCAGCCAGACATCGGGGTGCACGTCGATGTCGCCCTTGCCCTGGTCCATCGCCTGGAAGATGGTGGCGTTGTTGCCCGGCACGAGTTCGGCGGTGCCGCCGATGCGGGTTTCGACCACGACTTTGAGCAGGTTTGCAATCGCCTGCGCGCCGGTCCACGACGGCACGCCGATGCGCACGGTTTCGCTCGCCATGGCACCACTGGCCGCGAGGCTAGACACCACCGCAAAGGTGGCTGCTTTCAACGTGAGTTTCATCTCGGTCTCCTTTGGTTTCATTCTCGCCGCGCTGCGCGCGACCACTGCAAACAATCAATCGAGCGAATCGAGAATCTCGTTCTCGTAGGCAAAGAGCGCCTGCGATCCGCCAGTGTGCAAAAAGAGCACGTTATCGGTTGGCTTGAAAAAACCCGCGCGCGCCATGCCGATCAGGCCGGCCATGCCTTTGCCGGAATAAACCGGGTCGAGCAGCACACCCTCTTGGCGCGCAGTCAGGCGGATGGCCTCGAGCGTCGAGTCGGCCGGGATGCCGTATCCCTCGCCGACGTAGCCATCATCTACCAGAATTTTTCTGACCGGCAAGGTCGGAGCGTTCAGGCTCTCGGCCGAGGCCGCTGCGAGCTTGTGTACGGCAGCGATCTGGCGCTCGCGCGGTTGGCGTACGCTGACGCCCATCACGGGCAGGTCCACATCGAGCGCGTGCAGCCCCGCCACAAGGCCGGCCTGCGTGCCGGTGCTTCCCGTGCCCATCACGATCCAATGGAACGGCAAGCCGCTCTCGTCGCTTTGCCGGGCGATTTCCTGCGCGCAGGCGGCATAGCCGAGCGCACCGACGGTGTTCGAACCGCCGCCGGGGATGAAATAGGGGTTGTGGCCCTCGGCGCGCAGCGCCGCGGTGACGGCCTCGGCTTCGGCGTTCATGTCGAGGCCCGCGGGGCGAAACTCCGAGGTCGCGCCGAACAGCGCGTCGAGCAGGACGTTGCCGGTCTTCTCGTAGCTCTCGGCGCGATCCGGCACACGGCGCTCGAGCACCACATGGCATTTGAGCCCCATGCGGCAGGCGGCGGCGGCAGTCTGGCGTACGTGATTGGACTGCACCGCGCCCTGGGTGACCAGCATGTCGGCGTTGGCTTTGACCGCCTCGCCCACCAGGAACTCGAGCTTGCGGGTCTTGTTTCCACCGCCGGCGAGACCGGTGCAATCGTCGCGCTTGATATACAGGGACGGGCCGCCGAGGTGCTCGCTCAGGCGCACCATCGGCTCGATGGGCGTCGGCTGATGGCACAGCGCGACGCGCGGAAACCGGTCCAGCCCGAGATCGTAGGTTGGGGAAGTGTCGGTCTGCGCCGCGTCCATGTCCGCTCCGATTCAGCACTGATTGAATTGGCAGTCTCACCCAGGCTTGCCGAGACAGCCAATGATATGTTTCGATAGCATCATGCATTTTTCGCATAATGCAGGTTTCACATGGACATGCAGTGGTTCAAGGACCTTGCGCACCTCGCGCAGTCGGGGAGCTTCTCGCAGGCGGCGGAAATCAGCCACGTCTCCCAATCAACCCTGAGCCGTCGCGTGCAATCGCTCGAGGCCTGGGTGGGCGCGCCGCTGGTGAACCGCAGCAAACAACCCGTGCGTCTGACCGACGCTGGCCTGCAAATGCTCGAAGCCGGGCAGCAGGCCCTCGCGCGCCTCGAAGCCGAGCGTACGCAAATCCTCGAGTCGCACTCACAGCCCGAAAAATATGTCGTGACCTTCGGCACGCAACACTCGATAGGCTGGCGTTTCTACCCGGCGTGGCTGCAGGCGTTCGAGCAGGCCTATGGGCCGATCATGTCGCGGCTGCGCGCCGACGACCTGCCCAACTGCGAGCGCGATCTCGAACAACACCTGGTCGATTTCGTGATCGCCTACGCCGCCCGCGCCAATACCGACGCCACACGCCACGGCAGCCACACCCAACTCGCCGCCGATGGCCAGACCGAGTCACTGGTCATCGGCCACGACTCCTTCATCCCGGTCTGCAAGGCCGGCCCCGACGGCCAGCCGTTGTACGACCTGCGCGCACGCAAACGGGACATCCCCTTTCTGCGTTTCGGCGATGACGCCCCCATCGGGCAGATGATCGATCCCCTGCTCGCCCAGACCGGCCTGCGTAAACGGCTGAAACCGGTGTACGAGAACGCCATGGCAGGCGCACTGCGCATTCGCGCACGCGACGGCGCCGGCGTCGCCTGGCTGCCGCTCGCGCTCGTCAAACCCGACCTCGACGCCGGACTGCTCGTGAGCTTTTCCCGATCGGAATGGTGCCTGCCACTCGACATCCGCCTGCAACGCCGACGCGACCACATCAACCGACTGACGCGCTCGATCTGGGCATTTCTCGCCGTGCGACAGGATGTGCCCTTGGCGTGACAGAACGTCACTCATTCATGCCCAAAGCGCTCGATCCACTACCGCACTCGAACGGTTTGTTATGACGTATCGACTGAACCGGAGGCACGGGTTCGTGCATATCCGATGGTAGACAGGCAAGTCCAAACACCCGTGATGTCACGCACCACTGGGCGACGAACCTTCTCTGGTAAAATGGCAACCCGCCATCAATCCCCTTCGATTGCGCTGCATCGACACCACGCCAGGATCCGCTTTGAGCAACAACGACATCTTCCAACGCATCCGCCACACGTTCAGTCTTGATGACAACGCCCTGATCGACATCTTTGCTTTGGCCGACGTCACCGTGTCAGCAGAGCAAGTTGCCGCATGGTTGGCACACGACGCCGGCGATGGCGCCGAGCTCAGCGACCCGGATCTCGCGTCTTTTCTGAACGGCCTCATCACACTTAAACGTGGCAAAAGCGAGGGAGAACAACCCAAGCCCGAAAGCAACTTGGACAACAACAAGGTGCTGCAAAAATTGCGCATCGCCTTGAACCTCAAAGCCGATGAGACGCTGGACATCCTGCGGCTCTCCGACATCCACTTGAGCAAACACGAACTCAGCGCGCTGTTCCGCAAAGCCGACAACAAGCACTTCCGAGTGTGCAGTGATGAACTGTTGCAGGGGTTCTTGTCAGGCGTTCACCAGAGAATGCAATCTGCCGAAGGCTAGAGAGTGTGGGTCAAGGGCACGATCCGAAGCTTGCTTGGAACATACCCCGGGACCACATTCAATCGACGAGTCGAGGCGATTTTTTCAACAGCGCATCACACGAATAGCACAGCTCTACTGCACTCTTGCCACAGTGCCAATTGCACCCAGCGCACCTTGATTGTTACCGGCGTCAGGATAGTAATATCGAAACACCAACTCGCCATCCGACTGATCTGTGAGTTCAACAAATCCCTGATCAAGGCAGATATCGATTCCAAAAGTGATCGTTTCTCTGAAAAGCAGTTGTGCCGCTGACGATGACAAAAGCGTCAAGGTCCCACCACAATTCAGGGAGGGGTACTCGATGCTTTGCTGTTCCTGATTGAGGACAATACGAATGGTCCAGGAAACCCTGGGAGAATCTTGCTGACCCACACCCTCCCAAGTGCCAATTTTTCCAACCAACCCGTCGCCGATTGGTGGACTGACCTGACCACTCAGACTGTCAAGTGTGCTCTGAAGATGCGCCACTGCTTCGGCAGCGCCAATAAGAACCTGGCATTGCGAATCCTGTTGACCACCATTGGCCACCAAGTTCACAACCTCCGTATCAAAGTCAGGGCTCTCAAAGTCCAGGGTCATGCCTGCTGCTGACAAGAGCGCTTGGCCACTGATACTGATACCGTTGCTTGGATCGCAGTCTTGATCCAGCGACTGCAGCAACCTCGCCATGTTCACAACACCAACATCGTTGATGTCCGACACGCCAGCAAGCTCCAACGGCGTGAGAATCTGAGCCGCGGTGACAGCAGGAAATTTCAGATCACCTAGGCCAAAAACAACCGTTTCGCCAGCCAGGTATGAGAATTCGCCATTCGCATTCGTGAATCCGCTTCGGGTTTCGGTCTCGTAGGTCAGTCCGGAAACAGCGCTGTCCAGGAACCTCCCAGTCAGCACCTCCTCAGTCAATGCGTCCGAGCTACGCGAACCGCCATCCCCGCACCCACCCAATACAACCAACAACGGAAACAGGCGCGTCAACTTGCTCACTGTACTCATGGGAATTCCTGTCTAACGGCGATATCGGCGCTCCAATCAAAAAGGCTTTTGGGAAGCGAAAGACAGCGAGCAACCAATTTGAGACATCAGTACTGGGTCACTGCTCACTAGAGACTCGATTGTGCACGATAGGCTTGCCACAATCTGAGTGTTTTCGTTAGCACCGTAATCTGAGCTCTCAACATGCGCCAGCCATGACAGAGTTGGGTCACCGCTAACGGCGTAACAGCAAATCTGATACAGAGCTCTTCAGTGGTGGCAGTCTAGACTTGTACTGGGACAGTGCCTGACAGTGTTACGCAATTGGGACAGTGGTATCTCTGTGCTAAGCTGAACGGTTACTTTACGCAAGCAACTGCTGAGATTTAGTGGCTAGTCGCTACTGCTCCGGGCCACAAATATGTTCAGATTCCCCGCTGACCGCATTCCGGTGTCTATTGTGCTACTGATCAGCACGATCGACTTCCTGGTGTATTTTCTGGTTGATGATATCGCCTGGTTGGCGGGGTATACGCTGATTGCGATCCTGCCAAAAGGTGTGATCTGCGCGTGGAATCATCACCATCAGCACACGATGACGTTTCGCTCCAAGGCCCTCAACCGCATTCTGGAATTTTTTTACGCACTGCACACGGGTGTCACCACAAACCTGTGGGTGCTGCACCATGTGTTGGGTCACCACCAAAACTACCTTGATCAGACGCAGGACCAAAGTGCATGGAAAAGGCCGGACGGTCACACCATGAACGTAGTGGAATACACATTAACCGTCGCGGGCACGTCGTACTATCGAGGCTACCAGGTCGGCAAAAAATTCCCGAAGATACAGCGCGACTTTCTGCTCTATTCCGCACTGACATTGATCGGCGTCACCGCGTTGTGCTGGTTCCGGCTGGTACCGGCGCTGTTTGTTTTTGTCGTAC
>CALDHJ010000088.1 GCA_937941555.1 uncultured Granulosicoccaceae bacterium
CGTCGCACCACTCGACCCGGCCAACGCCAGCGAGTGGGTCGTGAACGCCGATGTCGTGCTCGATTGTGCTGACAGCGTGGCGGTGACCTACACGCTCTCGGATGTGTGTTTACAGCATGGTGTGCCTTTGGTCTCGGCATCGGTGTTGGGGCTCAGTGGTTACGCGGGGGCGTTCTGCGCAGGCGCACCCTCTGTGCGCGCGGTGTTCCCCGATGTGCCGGACACGCTCGCCAATTGCAGCGAGGCCGGCGTGCTGGGTCCGGTGGTTGGTGCGATCGGCGCGGTTCAGGCGCAGATGGTGATGTCGCTGCTGTTGCAACTGCCCGATTCGCCGCTCGGCTCTCTGTGGCGCTTCGACGGTGCCACGTTGCGGGTGTCGACCTTGCGTTTCAACGGCGCGCCGGAACCGGCACGGCACTTTCCGTTTGTTGCGGCCAGTCACCTCCGGGCCACTGACCGCGTCATCGAATTGCGGGATGTTCAAGAAGCGCCTCAGGCGGTGATGGCGAGCGCATTGCGCTGCCTGCCCGCCGATCTGGAGGCGCTCGCGCCTGCTACGCCTGGGCAGCGCACGGTTTTATGTTGTCACTCGGGGTTGCGCGCCTGGCGCGCGGCCGAGCGACTTCAAGTTTCACACGGTGGCGAGCTGGCATTGCTCGCCGCCGGTTCACTTTCGTCTTTGGAGCATTGATATGAAATACGCCCTCGCTGCAGCCAGTCTGCTGCTTGCCACCCAAGCTGTCGCGGCCGACAAGATGACCTTGTTGCTCGATTGGTTCGTCAACCCGGACCATGGCCCGGTGATCGTCGCTGACGAGCTCGGTTACTTTGCCGAGCAGAATCTCGAGGTCGAGATTGTCGCGCCGGCCGATCCGTCCGCGCCGCCCAAACTGGTTGCCGCCGGTCAGGCGGACCTCGCAATCAGCTACCAGCCGCAGCTGCATTTGCAAATACACGAAGGTCTTCCGCTGCGCCGCGTCGGCACCCTGGTCGCGACCCCGCTCAATTGCCTCCTGACCCTCGAAGAGGGCCCGATTCAGTCGATTGCCGACCTCAAGGGCAAGAAGATCGGATTCTCTGTTGCCGGTGTGGAAGAGGCAGTGCTCAAGGCCGTGCTCGGCAACCACGGTGTGGCACTTGAAGATGTGGAGATGGTCAACGTGAACTTCTCGCTGTCACCGGCGCTGATGTCGGGGCAGGTTGACGCGGTCATCGGTGCGTTCCGCAACTTCGAACTCAACCAGATGGACATCGAAGGCGTTGCGGGTCGGTGCTACTACATCGAGGAAGAGGGCGTGCCGGCCTATGACGAGCTGATCTATGTCGCCAACCCCGAGCGCATGGACGCGGACAAAATCACCCGCTTCCTGCTCGCGACCGAGAAGGCAACCCAGTACATCGTCAACAATCCCGAAAAAAGTTGGGAGATCTTTTCGGCAACGGCCAAGGAACTCCAGGACGAGCTCAATGCGCGCGCCTGGGTCGATACGCTGCCGCGCTTTGCGCTGCGCCCGATGGGGCTCGACAGCGGCCGCTACGCGCGCTTCGAGCAATGGCTCGCGGACTCGGGCCTGGTCGATTCGGTCAACCCGGTCGAGATGATAGCGATTGAGGTGATGCCTTGAGCGATACACCGCACTACGGTGACGCCTTCGCGCGGTGGCGCGCGGGCGCTCCGAGTTGGCAGGCCTATACCCGACACCGTTTCGTCGAGGGCCTGGCCGACGGCAGCTTGCCTCACGAAGCCTTTTTGCACTACCTGAAGCAGGATTATGTGTTCCTGATCCACTTCTCACGTGCTTGGGCGCTGGCGGTAGTGAAGGCCGACACGCTCGGTGAGATGACGACAGCGGCGGCGACCGTCAACGCACTCGTCAACGAGGAGATGCAACTGCACGTCGGGATCTGTGCGGCGGCTGGCATCGATCAGGCGACGCTCGAAGCGACGGCTGAGCGCAGCGAGAACCTCGCCTACACGCGCTATGTACTCGAAGCGGGTTACTCCGGTGATTTCCTCGATCTGCTCGCGGCGCTTGCGCCCTGTGTGTTCGGCTACGGCGACATCGGCCTGCACACCGCCGCAACCCGCAGCAGCGACAAATACACCGACTGGATCGAGACCTATGCAGGCGACGACTACCAGGGCCTGTGCGTGGCGGTTGGCGAGCTGATCGATGGCGCCTTGCTGCGCCGGCTCGGCGACGGCTATGCCGACCTGCCTCGATTTGCCCAGTTGCAAGCCCGGTTCGAACGTGCCACCGCACTGGAAGTCGGATTCTGGGACATGGGGCTGAGGCCCTGACGCCCGCACCGGCCATCACGCTTGACGGCGTTCTCGCGGAGGACGGCGAGCCGCGTGTGCGTTTCCCGGCCGTGCGCTGCGAGTCGGCCGAGTGGACGGTGTTGCTGGGTGCGTCCGGTGTCGGCAAGAGCACACTGCTGCGTGTGCTCGCCGGGTTGCCGGTGCACTGGCAGTTTCAAGGCGACATCGCCGCGTCGGATGGCGAGCCGCTCGCCCCGCGCGTGGTGATGATGATGCAGCAGGATCTGCTGTTGCCGTGGTCCAGTGTGGCAGACAACGTGGCGCTTGGTTCGCGCCTGCGCGGTGAACGCGTCGACAACGCTCGGGTGAGCGATCTCATCGAGCGGGTCGGATTGCGTGAGCACGCGGGCAAACGACCCGGCCAACTTTCCGGCGGGCAGCGCCAGCGCGTTGCCCTGGCGCGCACGTTGATGGAAGACCGCCCGGTGGTGTTGCTCGATGAGCCGTTTTCCGCGTTGGACGCGCGCACGCGCTCCGAGATGCAGGATCTCAGCGTCGAGTTGTTGCAGGGCAGGACAGTGGTGTTGGTGACGCACGATCCGGCCGAGGCGGCCCGGTTGGGTCAGCGCATCGTGTTGTTGAAAACGGGTGCGGTCGAGGATATTCCGTGTCCGTGCGGGGCGCCGCCGCGGCCGGTGGACGACGAGGAGACCTTGCGGGTACAGGGGCGCCTG
>CALDHJ010000089.1 GCA_937941555.1 uncultured Granulosicoccaceae bacterium
ACCAGATAAGCGAGCTGTTCACTGCTGTCGGTGGTGTAGACCCCGGCCACCTTCGCACCAATGGATTGCCCGCCCATGTCGGCGAAGAACCACTCCGGGTTGTCTTCGCTCAGGATGGCAATGGCGTCACCGCGTTCGAGCCCGAATGAGAGCAGCGCTGCGCCGAAGCGCGCCGCCTGCTCCGCGTAGCCCCGCCAGCTCCAGGACTTCCAGATTCCGTGGTGCTTGTAGCGCAGGGCGACACGCTCGCCGTAGTGGTTGGCGCGCAGCCGGAATAATTTCGGCAGCGTGTCCTGTCCGTCTACGAGGATCGGCCACTGGGCCAGATCACGGTTGGCTGTGATGCCGTGGTGGGTGTGTTGTTCGGGTTGCGTCATCGATTCAATCACCGCCATGTCTTGCGTGCTTTCCAGCGACGCTGACCACGCACGCCGTCCTCTTGCTCGCCGAGATAGAATTGTTGGATGTCGCGTGATTGCCGCATTTTCTCGGCCGAATCCGACATGACGACCCGACCGAGCTCCATCACATAGGCGTGGTGCGCAATCGAGAGTGCCACCCGTGCATTTTGTTCGACCAGCATCAGGGTCACGCCTTGTTCGGTGTTCAGGCGTTTGATGATGTCGAAGATTTCGCCAACCAGTCGCGGGCTCAAGCCCAGACTCGGTTCGTCGAGCAGCATGATACGGGGGTTGGCCATCAGCCCTCGGCCGATCGCCAGCATCTGCTGTTGTCCACCCGAGAGTGTTCCAGCGGCTTGCGCAAGGCGTTCGCGCAAGACCGGGAAATAGTCGAGTACCATCTCGTGGTCGCGTGCGATGGCGTCGCGATCTCGGCGCAGAAACGCGCCCATCGCGAGGTTGTCGGCAACGCTCAGGAGCGGGAAGATCTCGCGCCCCTCCGGCACGTGGATCACACCGCGCGCGACCACCTGCTCCGGGGGCAGGCCCGTGAGGGTGTCGCCGTTGAGGCTGACCGACCCTTTCTCGGGGTTCATCACACCCGACAGGGTTTTCAGCAGGGTGGTCTTGCCGGCGCCGTTTGCCCCGAGGACCGAGACGATCTGGCCGGATTCGACGCTGAGGCTGACACCGCGGATGGCGAGCACGGGGCCGTAGTAGCTCTCGAGGTTGTCGACTTGCAACAGCGGTGTGCTCATGCCTCGACCTCCAGGCTGTCCGGTCCGAGGTAGGCCTCGATCACGGCCGGGTGACTCTGGACCTCTTTCGCGCTGCCAACAGCGATGGTTTTGCCGTCTGCGAGGGCGAGTACACGGTCGGAGACCGCCGAGACGAGCGACATGTCGTGCTCGACCATGAGGACAGTGATGCCCATCAGCTTCTTCATGTCCTCGATCCAGAACGCAACATCGTTGGTCTCTTCGACGGAAAGCCCGGACGCTGGCTCGTCAAGCAGCAGCAGGGTCGGGCTCAGGGCGAGGGCGCGGCCCATTTCCACGACCTTGCGCACGCCATAGGGCAGGCCGGCAATCAGGCTGTTGCGGTAGGGCTGCAAATCGAGGAAGTCGATGACGTTCTCGACCGCCTTGCGGTTCTCGCGTTCCTGTTCGCGCACCCGGGGCAGAAACAGCAACTCGCTGAGGAAACTGTATTGCCGGTGCGTGTGTCGGCCGACCAGGAGGTTTTGCAGCACGCTCGCGTGTTCGAAGAGTTCGATGTTCTGGAAGGTGCGGGCAATGCCAAGTCCGGCGACCTGGTCCGCGTGGGCGGTCAGCAGGTCCTCGCCCTTGAATCGGATCGAACCGCTCGATGGCTCGTAGATGCGCGAGATCAGGTTGAACAACGTGGACTTGCCGGCGCCGTTCGGGCCGACCAGGGCAAAGGTTTCACCCGGCTCGACCGTGAAACTGACCGAGTCCACCGCCACAAGACCACCAAAGCGAATCGTGAGGTCCGAGACTTCTAGCAGACTCACCGTGTGCGCTCCGTCTTGAGGAAGGACTGGTTGCGTTTGAACATGTCGCGGCGGGCGAGCGGAAACAGCTCGAACCAGGTGCGGATCTTGACCCAGCGACCGTAGATGCCGAGCGGCTCGAACAACAGGAAGGCGATCAGGATGGCGGCGAATATGCCCGCCTCGATCCCCGGAATCACGACCGCGTTGCCGAGGCCGAGCGTCGCGAGTCCGTCGCGCGCAAAGGCGATGATGGTGGGCAGTAACACGAACACCGCCGCGCCGAAGAACGCTCCGTGGATCGAGCCGACCCCGCCGATGACGATCATCATCAGCATGTTGATCGACATGATGATGGTGAAGGTTTCGTTGTTGAAGATGCCGGTGAAGTGACCGAGCAAGGCGCCGGCGAGACCCGTGTAGGCGGCCGATAGCGCGAAGGACAACGACTTGGTCTTGGCGATCTCGACGCCCATCGCCTGGGCCGACACTTCGGAGTCGCGAATGGCCGCAAAGGCCCGCCCGAGCGGTGAGCGCAGGAGGTTCTTGTACAGCAGTACCAACACCACCGTGATCCCGAGGATCAGGAAGTAGAGGTCGGCCGGGTTGATGTACTTGTTGAAGGTGTGGCCGAAGATGTCGATGTCCGGCGCGAAGAGGCCACCGACGCCACCAGTCCAGGCTTCGGCGATGACGATGATGTCCTCTACCAGTATGCCGAGCGCCAGGGTTGCGATGGCAAGGTAGACGCCGTGGAGCTTGGCGATCGGTCGGGCAATCAGCGCGCCACACACACCGGAAATCAGCCCGGCGAGCGGGAAGGCGAGCAGAAAGGGCAGGCCCGCGCGCTCCTGGAGCAGCACCACGCTGTAGGCACCAATGGCGAGGAAGGCCGCGTGGCCGAGACTCGCCTGGCCGGTCTGACCGATCAGGATCATCAGCCCCATGCCGGCGATCGACCAGATCAGCACGAGCGTGAATTCGCCCAGTAGGTAGTCGCTGATCAGCCAGGGCAGCGCGACCATGATTGCGCCGAGCAGTGCGTAACACACGCGGTGTTGTGTGTGCTTGAACAGGCCGAGGTCCTGGTCGTAGTGGGTTTTGAAGACGAAGCGCATGTCAGACCTTCTTCTGCTGGACTTGGGGCAACAGGCCGTGGGGCCTGAACACCAGCACCAGCACCAACAGCAGGTAGGGGGCAATCTGGGCATAGCCCGAGGGCCCGTAGCGCGAGGCAAAGGGCTCGATGACACCGACGATCAGACCGCCGAGCAAGGCGCCGGGCAGGCTGCCGAAGCCACCGATCACGGCCGCGGCAAAGGCCTTGATGCCGAGCAGTCCGGTGTTCGGGTCGATCGACCCCTTGGACGCGAAGAGCACGCCGGCAATCGCGGCGACCACCCCGGACAAGCCCCAGACCAGTGAATAGACGCGCCGGACCGGCACGCCCATGTAGTAGGCGGCCAGCTGGTTCTGGGAGGCGGCCTGGATGGCGATGCCGGTGCGGGTGTGGGCAAAGAAACCGTAGAGGAAACCCGTCAACAGGATCGTCACGATGATCACCGCAATTTCATCGAGACCCAGTGCGATGCCGGCAATGGTGATGTCCTGGCCGGCCAGGGGGGAGTGAAGTGATTGCGGTTCGTGTCCCCAGATCAGCCCGGCGCCGAAGCGGATGATGTAGCCGATGGCGATGGTGAGGATCACGACTGCAATCTGAGGTTGGCCGAAGACATGCCGCAGCATCAACGCGTCCAGTAGATAGCCGAAGACCGCCATGACCGCGATGGCGATCAACACCGAGGGGATGAACGGCAGGCCCATGTGGTTGTCGTTGGTCAGCGCGAGGGTGATGAAGGCGCCGAGCATCATCATGTCACCCTGGGCAAAATTGATGGCTTCGGTTGCCTTGTAAATCAGCACGAAACCGAGGGCGATCAGGCCGTACACGCATCCATTGGCGAGGCCGCTGATCAGAAGTTGGGCGAAATCCATGCAGTTACCGGTCGGGAGAGGAAGTCGGTCGGCTGTTGCCGATCGGGTGGTGGCGGGCCTCGGTCGGTCGCCGGAGGTGGCACTATAATACAGTGAGATACCCAGCCAAGCCACTGAAATCCCGGTACAATTCTGCACAGTTTTGGCGCATTACCAGGCTTCACGTTGGGCGCGTTGTCAACGCTTTCGGTAGACGTACACCCGATTGCGTACCTCGGGCTCACCATAGGGCATGGTCTGAAAGGCGGGCGTCTTGAACACTGGCTCCCACAAGTGATCACGCGCAGGCAAGGCGGCGAAGTAGGCCGGGTCCTGGCCGTCGTCATCGCGCAGGCTGAAGACCAGCAGCCCGCCGGGCCGGGTGACCCGAATCAATTCATCGAAGCTCTCGGGTGGGGCGTGGCCCGGGGTGATCGCGCCTGTGCTGAGTACCGCGCCGAAGCGCCCGGTTTCGAAGTCGAGCGGGCCGCCGAGCGCCATGTCGTGCAGGCTAGCGTAGATCCCTTTGCTGCGCGCAACGTCGAGCATGCCCGGGGACAAGTCGATGCCGGTCAGGGGGCCGTATCCCACCGCTTTGAGTGCCTCGGCCTGCAAGCCCGTGCCACAGCCCGCGTCGAGAATGGCTGTGCCGTTGAGTGGCACAAACCGGCTGAAGGTCGCAGCCAGCATGGCCGGCAGGCGGTACCCCATGGCGCAGAGGTCTTGTTCGTACCGGGTTGCCCAGTCGTCGTAGGCAGTGCGTTGCGCCGCTGGATCGGTTGCTGCATAGACTGCTTTGACGCGCGATTCGGACACGGTGTGCCTCCTGGCCAGACAGGGATGGGCTTGGCGCTACCGTACCCCGCCAACTGGCGGTTTTACCAGCGTGACTCGCGAACTATGATTGCCCTGACCCCATTCACCCGCTGGCGCGCTGTGCGCCGGTCACATTTGTGCGTGCGCGCACCAATCGATGAGACCTCAATCCATGAAAATGACCACAGAAGAAGCCTTTGTGAAGGTTCTGCAAATGCATGGAATTCAACATGCATTCGGTATTATCGGTTCCGCGATGATGCCAATTTCCGATCTTTTCCCACAAGCGGGTATCAGCTTCTGGGACT
>CALDHJ010000090.1 GCA_937941555.1 uncultured Granulosicoccaceae bacterium
GTGGCTCCCACAGGTGTGGTGCGATGGGTCTGGCACTGGCACAGTCTTGTGGGAGCGATGTCCTCGGCGTAGCCGAGACGGCGCGAACGGTGGCTTCGTGCGGTGTCAGACTTTCAACACGCCCATTTGGTCTTCGAGCAGTTGCATGACTTTCATCGCGGCGAGGCCCTGGGCAAAGCTCGAGTTTGGCTCGCGGCCTTCTTGTATCGCAGCGATGAATTCGCGGTCGATGAGTTCTATGCCGTTGTTTGACACCGCAACGCCGGAGAGGTCAATCGGATTGTCCTTGCCGTCGAAAAGGTCGTCGTAGCGCGCGAGGTAGGTGCCGGTGTCGCCGATGTAGCGGAAGAACGACCCGAAGGGCCCGTCGTTGTTGAACGAGAGCGAGAGGGTGCACAGCTTGCCCGACGGCGTCTTGAGACCGATCGTCATGTCCATCGCGATGCCAAGCTCGGGGTGCGCCGGTCCCTGCAGCCCCATGACCTCACTCGGGATCTCACCGGTCTGGTAGAGGAACAGATCGATGGTGTGGCAGGCGTGGTGCCAGAGCAGGTGATCGGTCCAGCTGCGCGGCTCGCCCTTGGCGTTGGTGTTGGTGCGGCGAAAGAAGTAGGTCTGCGAATCCATCTGTTGGATGTTGAATTCCCCCGCGTCGATGCGGTTCTTGACCCACTGGTGCGACGGGTTGAAGCGCCGCACGTGCCCGACCATGCCAACCACGCCGCTCGCCTCCTGGGCCGCGACCATGCGCTCGGCGTCGGCGAGGCTGTCGGCCATCGGGATCTCGCAGAAGGTGTGCTTGCCCGCTTGCATCGCGGCAACGGATTGCTCGCAATGCAGCTGCGTGGGAGTGGACAGGATCACGGCATCGAGATCCTGCGCGAGAAAGTCGTTGTAGTCGGCGCACGCGTTGGCAATGCCGCGTTCGGCGGCAAGCGCGGTGATCTTGTCCGGGTTCGGGCCGAAGACTGCAACGACCTCGGCCTCGGGGATGTTGGCGAGTGCGTCGAGGTGTTTCAGGCCGAAGGCGCCATAGGCGCCGGCCACGCCGATCTTGAGCATGTTATCGGTTCTCCAGAATCAGGTGTCCCACGGCCGTGTTCGAGGCCGGCACGTGGTAGAAGCGGTGTTTTTCTTCGACGTTTTCGTTCAGGGCGCCGCGCATCACGTACCACATCACGAGCTCGATCCCTTCCGAGCCCGCCTCGCGCAGGTACTCGATGTGCTCGATTTGACAACCCTGGTCCGGGTCGTTGACGAGCAGGTCCATGAAACGCGCGTCCCATTCGGAATTGATCAGGCCCGCGCGCTGGTGTTGCAACTGGTGGCTCATGCCGCCGGTGCCGAATACGCAGACCTTGAGGTCTTCGGGGTAGGATTCGATCGCCTTGCGAATCGCCTTGCCGAGCGCGTAGCACCGGCTGCCAAGCGGCGCCGGGTACTGCACGACGTTGACCGCGAGCGGCACGACCGGGCAGGGCCAAGCGTCCGGTTGGCCGAACATCATCGTCATCGGCACGGTCAGGCCATGGTCGACTTCCATCTCGTTCATGATCGTGATGTCGAAGGCGTCGAGCACCAGCGACTGCGCGATGTGCGCGGAGAGGCCGCGGTGTCCCTTGACCACCGGCACCGGCCGCGGCCCCCAGCCTTCATCGGCGGGCGGGTACTCGCTCGCGCAACCGAGTGCGAAGGTCGGGATGATGCGCGCGTCGAAGGCCGTGCAGTGGTCGTTGTACACGAGGAACACGAGGTCCGGTTTCTCGGCTTCCATCCACGCGCGCGAATATTCGAAGCCCTTGAAGATCGGTCCGTAGTAGTCGTCGCCGGTGATGCCCTTGTCGGAGGCGACGCCCAACGCGGGCACGTGCGAGCAGGCAACGCCTGAGGAGATGTAAGCCATTCAGTCGTCCTGCCATTCGGATTTGTAGCGGTTGCCTTCGATCGAGCGGCCACCGGCGACCATCATCGCACGGTAGGCGGTCGAGCCTTTGCCGGTCATCAGGCCCGCGAGTTCCTGAAAGTTGATGCCGTGATAGGCGGCGAGCTTGGAGGTGTAATAGATGTTGCCGCCGAGTTCGAGCAGGCGGTTCCATTCCTGGTTGAGCGCCGCCTCGCGCTGGTCGGCTGTCATCGCATACTGGTCGATGTAGCCCTCGGGGTCTGCCTTGAAGGCATCCCGGTTGACCTGCAACCGCAGGCTGATGCAGAACTGGTTGAGGTGGTACCCCTTGGCGGCCTGATCGCTGTCGAAGACGATGGTGCCGGGGATGTCGTCGTAGGGCTTTTGTTCCGCCACGGGTCTGACCTCGCTGGGTGAAGAGGGTGCAGGGGCTTGGCTGGCGATCTGCATGCAAAAACGCAGATTCTACCCACTCAATCCTTGAAGTTTATCCGATATGCATGCAAAAGTGCGCGCATGAGTGAACTTCAATCGCAGTCAGCGCTGTACCAGCTTCGCCGCCAGGTGCTCTCCGGCGAGTTGCGCGGCGGCACCAAGTTGCGCGCCAGCCACCTCTCCGCCGACATGGGGGTCTCGCGCACCCCGATCAGCGAGGCCCTGATCACGCTCGAAGGGGAGGGGTTGCTGATCCGGGACAAGTCGGGGTTCACGGTGCGCCGCTTCGCGCTCGAAGACGTGTTTGACGCGATCGACCTGCGCGGCCTGCTCGAAGGTGCAGCCGTACGCCGTGCCGCCGAGCGCGGCGTTAGCGACGCAGCCATTGCTGACCTTAACGCTCGCCTGCACGCGCTCGACGCTGCGATAGAGCAGGGCGATGTGGCGCAATACGATCAGCTCAATCTCGGTTTTCACAATCAACTGATTGCACTCTCCGAGAGCGACATTCTGATCGCCGAAGTGCAGCGATCCTACCGCTTGCCCTTTGCCGGCCCCTCGGCCTTCCCGACTCAGCACACCGACGCGGCGCGTTTTCGCGCATCCCTGATCATCGGCCAGGAACACCACCGCCAGATAGTCTCTGCGGTGACGCAGCGCGAAAGTGCACGCGCCTTTGCCTTGATGTGTGAACACGCGCGGCTCGCACACCAGAACGTTCACGTCGCCGTGGCCGCGCGGCAGGACGCGCCGCAACTGGCGCTGGTCGACCGCGCCTGACAGACGCGCACAGGCTGTCGCGCAAAGCAGCCCTGATGACCGATCATGCGAACCGATCAGCCACACGCTCGGTCTCACCAGGACCTATGCTGCCTTGACACGGCTGCCGCCCGCCAACGGAGTCCTGATGCACCCACCGGATCGCCTGCAGACACCCGAGCCGCAATGCTCGGTGCCGTCACGCCGTGGGCATAGGGCGTCGTGGGGTCGCAAACCGGTGTGGGCCGTTTTAATCGCGTCGGTACTGCTCATGGCGGCCTGCGGCGGCGATCCGGCGCAGGACCGCTTCGACAACTACCGTGAGCGGCTCGCCCGCAGCCTGAAGGAGTCGGATGTCACCGTGCAACCGGTGGACGTCGCGCGCCGTCCTGAACGGCGCGCGTTGCGTGTGGCGCGAGCCGATCAACGCATCGGGCTGCTCGACTTTCTCAAGCTGCACGAATGCGCCGTGTGGCAGGTGGTTGGTGAACGCAACAGTGCGCTCGGCAAAGTCGCCCCGGCATCCCAACGCGTGTTCGGCGAACTTGATTTTTTGCGACTGGCACCCGACTGCGTCGATTCTCTGGAAGCCAAAGGCGAGACACGCCTCGCCGAGACGCTCGACGAAGCGCTGACTCTCAAACGCGCGGAGTTGCCGATCGCGTTGTGGCAGGCGACGCTTGCAAGTGAGGAGTTCGAGCGGCTTTGGCACGTGCCCGAGCGCCTCGGCGACTACGACCCTGGCGCCGACCTGCCACTCGAGACCGCGCTCGACACCCTC
>CALDHJ010000091.1 GCA_937941555.1 uncultured Granulosicoccaceae bacterium
GCCCAGATGGAGTCTTGCCGGGTCTTGGCGTCACGGTGGCGCAACAGCTGGCCGCGTTGCCGGCGGTCGATGGCGCGGTCTGGTTGCTCGCCTGAGGCGTTGCTCGCAGGGTTGTGTCCGAGTTGTTTCGGTGTACAGCGCGGATTCCAGCAGAACGTCCGGACCGGGAGCATCTACCGGAATACGGCGTGTGTAGGGTTGCGAAATCGGGTCAAGCTGTGGGTCCATTCACCGTGGACACACACCACATGAAAAAGACCCTCAAAACCTTACTCGCCACCGCCCTGATGACTTGCGCTGCATTCGCTCAGGCTGCAGCCGTCAATCTCAATACCGCTGGTGCCAACGAACTCGCCGAGGCCCTGAACGGGATCGGTCTGACCAAGGCGGAGGCCATTGTCAGCTTTCGCGAAACCAATGGCGCCTTTCTGTCAGTCGAGGACCTCGTACGGGTCAAGGGTATTGGCGAGGTGCTGCTTGAGCGCAACCGCGACAACCTCGTGCTTGAATGACAGCAAGCGACTGCGGCGGCGCAGGCTGCGCCGTCGCGGCCGCGAGCCCGCGATCAGCGGGCTCTGCCTGTCTGAAGCGGAGACGGAAGCCGAGACGAGGCAACCGTCTTCATTCGTGAAGCAGGTGTCACACCCGTTCGAATGCCACGGCGATGCCTTGCCCGCCGCCGATGCACATGGTGCACAGCGCGCGTTTGCCGCCGGTGCGAATCAATTCGTGGATGGCTTTGGTTGCGATCACGGTGCCAGTGGCCCCGATCGGGTGGCCGATCGAAATGCCGCTGCCGTTCGGGTTGGTTTTCTCCAGTGGCAATTCGAGATCCTGGCACACGGCGAGGGCCTGGGAGGCGAAGGCCTCGTTGACTTCGAACAGGTCGAAATCCGAAATGCCAAGGCCGGTTTTGGCGAGCAGCTTCTTCACGGCTGGCACGGGCCCGATGCCCATGTAGGCGGGTTCGACGCCGGCGTGTGAGTAGCCGATCAAGCGCGCGAGCGGTTTCGCCCCGAGGGCGTCGGCTCGTGCCGCATCCGCGAGGATCAGCGCCGATGCCGCGTCGTTGATGCCCGAGGCGTTACCGGCGGTCACGGTGCCGTCTTTCTTGAACACGGTCTTGAGCTTGGCCATGCCTTCGATCGATGCGTCATGGCGGATATGCTCGTCCTGGTCGAACACCACCTCGCCCTTGCGGGTCTTGCTCACCACAGGGGTGATCTGGCCATCGAATCGGTTCTCGGCCCACGCGCGTGCCGCGCGCTGGTGGCTCTCGACCGCAAAGGCGTCTTGCGCCTCTCGGCTGATACCCCATTTCTCGGCGATGTTCTCGGCCGTCACCCCCATGTGGATGTTCTCGAAGGGGTCGTGCAGCGCAGCCAGCATGGCATCCATCATCTGGCCGTCGCCCATTCGCTGACCCCAGCGGGCGTTCGTCAGCCAGTAGGGTGCGCGGCTCATGTTTTCGGCGCCGCCGGCGAGGGTCACGCTGCTGTGGCCGGTCTCGATCTGCTGTGCCGCCGAGACAATCGCCTGCAACCCACTGCCACACAGGCGGTTCAGGGTGAATGCCGGGGTTTCGATCGGCAGTCCGCCCTCGACCGTGGCCACGCGTGAGAGGTAGGCGTCACGTGCTTCGGTGTGGATCACGTTGCCGAATACCACGTGTTCGACGTTGTCGGGTGCGAGCCCGCTGCGCGTGACCGCCTCGCGCACGACCTGGGCGGCCAGGGCGGTCGGTGGCGTGTCCTTGAGGCCACCACCGAAGGTGCCAACGGCGGTGCGCACGGCACTCAACACGACGATGTCTGGATGTTCACTCATGTTCTGATCTCGACTGACTGCAATGCGGGTATTTTACGCGCTGTTTGACACGCGGGTGCCGACTGATCCACACGGCGCTATGCTTCTGGCAGGGTGTTGGGCGCAATACTGCGGAGTGGCCATCGATCGTGAACGACAGTGCAGACCAATTGCCGACAGGCAGTGGCGCCGATCCGTCGATTGGCTGGCACCGTATCGACCCGTCGCGGGTGCGACTTTTTGCGGTCGCGCTGCTGGTCGGGGTGTTGGTGGCCTGTACAACGGCACTGTTGATCGCGGCGATCAGTGCGGTTCAGGCGTTGCTTTTCGGCAGCGGAGACGAGCGCTATTTTGCAACCCTGCTCAGCGTGGCGCCCTGGTGGCGCGTCATGCTCGCGCCAGTGCTGGGTGGGCTCGTGGTGGGCCTGTTGATCTATGGCCTGCCGGGACGTCGCTACCACGGCATCGCCGATGTCATGGAGGCCTGTGCGTTTCGAGGCGGGCGCATGGACGTGCGCTCGGGCGTGGGCGCGGCGACAGCTGCGGCAATCTCGCTCGGGGCCGGGGCCTCGGTCGGTCGCGAAGGCCCGGCGGTGCACATCGGCGCGTCGCTCGCCGCCTGGCTTGCCGACAAGCTCGGCCTCAACCGCCGTCACGCGCTGACATTGCTCGGTTGCGGCGCGGCGGCGGCGGTGACGGCGTCGTTCAATGCTCCTGTGGCCGGGGTGTTGTTCGCGCTTGAAGTGGTGGTCGGGTATTACACCTTGCAGGTGTTCGGACCCATCGTCGTGGCGTCGATGGGCGCGCTGGTGGTGACCCAGTTGATCCACGGCCACAACGGCGCAACCTTTGAAGTGCCAAGCATGGCACTCGTCAGCTACTGGGAGCTGCCGCTCTTTGCCGTCGTGGGTGTGTGCGCGGCCTGTTGCACCATCGCGCTCGTCTACGGTGTGCAGGCTGTACAGAGCGTACACGCGCGTTGCCGGGTGCCGCTCTGGTTGCGCCCGGCAATCGGCGGTTTGATCGTCGGGCTGATCGCATTGAAAGTGCCCTATGCGTTGGGTGTCGGATACCAGACGACGGATCTCGCGCTCAAGGGATCGCTCGCGACCCAGACCGGCCTTGCGTTCGGGCTGATCCTGTTGGCGAAACTGGTGGCGACGGCGGCCTCCCTCGGTTCGGGCTTCGCCGGTGGCGTGTTCAGTCCGGCGCTGGTGCTTGGCGCTGTCCTCGGCTCGTTGCTGGGCAGCCTTTTCGGCGATGTCTTGCCCGGCACCGTGTCGATCGAGCCGATCTACGCGGTGGTTGGCATGGCAGCGGTCGCCTCGAGCACACTCGGTGCACCCATCTCTACGATCCTGATCGTGTTCGAACTCACGGGCAACTACGGGGTGGTGGCGGCGGTCATGTTGGCGTCTGCCGTGGCCAGCAGTTGCATGGGTTTTGCGCCGTTCAGCTCGTTTTTTCGCTGGCAGTTGCAAAGGCGTGGCGTGAACATCGTGGCCGGTCGGGATCAGAGCCTGTTGCGCACCGAGACCATCGACACCCTGGTGGCTGACAACTACTGTCAGGTCGGTGAACACGATGCGTTGATGCAGGTTCAGATCAAGGTCGGTGCCTGTCGTCGGCATGCGGTGGTCATGATCGACAACAAGAAACGCTTCCTCGGCAGCGCCACGCTGCGCGAGTTGATCCGGCACGATGCCGAGGGGCAGCCACTGCCGGTGCGGGAACAGCTCCGCGACAGCGGCGACGCGCTGTCGTTCGGCACCAGTCTCAGTGGTGCACTCGATGCGTTGGCGACCAGCGGGGCGGAATTTCTGCCGGTGATCGAGCGCGACGACTCGGGCGACGCGCGGCTGCTCGGCATTGTCTGGCACAGCGACGTGCTGGCGCGTTACAACCAGCTTCTCAAACAAGCCCGCGCCGAGGAATTCGGCGTCAATTGAGGGAGGGTGCTCTGCGACGCAGCGACCCGCCGGGGCCCTGCGCCGCACACCGGCCTATTCGGTGGGGGTGTCGTGCATGGCGCCGTCAACGCCGAGAAACCGAGTGCCGTCGTCGGCGTAGAATCGGTCTCGTCCGCTGGCCTGCAGGGTGGCGAGCATTTTCGGCACCGGCTTGCCCTCAGCGGCGAGGCGCTCGGCAAATCGCGCCGGCCCGATGCGATCGAGCATCTCGAACGGGCCCTGTGCCCAGCCGAATCCCCATCGCATGGCGCGGTCGACGTTGACGATGTCGTCGGCGATGTCGGGCACGAGGTCGGCGGCGTAGGCGAGCGTGCCACCCATCTGCTGCCAGACGAAGTTACCTTCGGTCGAGTCGGCAAACAGCGCACCGGCGAGGTCCTGCAGTTCGGCGTCGAGTGTGACTTCGCGCTTCGCACGCCAGGCGCTCGCATCGAGGTCGTAGGTCTCCATCGTGCGGTTACCGTCGGCGTCTTTTTGCATGCGGTAGAAACCGCCACCGGTCTTGCGCCCGAGTTGGCCGGCGTCGTAGAGCGTCTGCTCCTCGGTCGGGAAGGCCGCGTACTGGTTGCCGACATCGCCGTCCGGCAGGTTGGCCCGCAGGTTTTCGCCGACCAACGCCATCACGTCGAGACCGATCAGATCGACCAGACCGTAGAGGCCAGTCGGCGGAAAGCCCATGGGCTTGGACATCAGGGCATCAACGGTCTCCTGATCGATGCCCTGCGTGCGCATGTCGCGGCCGATGTGCAGTCCCGAGAGCATCCAGTAGCAACCGATGCGATTGCCGATGAAGTTCACCGTGTCCTTGGCGTAGACCACACCCTTGCC
>CALDHJ010000092.1 GCA_937941555.1 uncultured Granulosicoccaceae bacterium
CGCTCACCTCGACGAGGCGATGAAGCAATCGGTGGATGGCAGCAATCAGCAGGCACGCTTGCGTGCGCGTCTTGAAGACATTGCCGCGCAGCAGCGCTCGAGGCCACTGCCCCGTCACTGAGGTTCAGAACGGCTGCGGGAAAGAGAATGTTGGGACCGGCGACGGCACCCCGAGCATCACAGCGCGAGGCGCCCGTGAAAAGGTCGTGCGCCTGACCCATCGGGCGCACGACTCCCTGCTCGGCAGCGCCGCGTGTACTCAGCCGAGTAGCGGGCCAGCTTTGGCCAGGGCAACACCGGCGTCGTTGTCGGTGTACTTGCTGAAGTTCTTCACGAACATGCCAGCAAGTTTGTTCAGGCCGGCGTCGTACGCGTCTTTGTCGCTCCACGCATTGCGTGGGTTCAGAATTGCACTGTCCACACCCTGCACTGCTGTGGGTATCGACAGGCCGAACAACGGCATTGCCTCGAAGGTCGCGTTGTTAAGCGTACCGTCGAAGATGCTGTCGATGATGGCGCGTGTGATTTTGAGTGACATGCGCTTGCCGACGCCGTATCCACCGCCACTCCAGCCGGTATTGACAAGCCAGGCACGCGAGCCGTGCTCAGCCATTTTCTCACCGAGAATCTTGCCGTAGAGGGTTGGGTGAACGGTTAGGAAGGCGCCACCAAAACACGCAGAAAATGCCGCGGTGGGTTCGGTCAAGCCAAGCTCGGTCCCGGCCACCTTGGCGGTGTAACCGTTGAGGTAGTAGTACTTCGCCTGCTCTTCATCGAGACGCGCAACCGGCGGCAGGATGCCGAACGCATCGCACGTGAGGAAGATGATGTTTTCGGGATGTCCAGCCCGTGAGACCGGCTTGACTATGTTGTCGATGTGATCGAGCGGGTAGGACACCCGGGTGTTTTCGGTCAGGGAGCGGTCGCTGTAATCGGGGGACGCACCCTTGAGCGGTACGTTCTCGAGCAGAGCATTGCGTCGAATCGCAGCGAAAATCTCGGGCTCCGAGTCGGCGGACAAATCGATGGTCTTTGCATAGCAGCCGCCCTCGAAATTGAACACGCCCTGGTTATCCCAGCCGTGCTCATCGTCACCGATCAATTCACGCTTCGGGTCTGTGGACAAGGTGGTCTTGCCGGTGCCGGACAGTCCGAAAAACAAGGCGGAATCGCCTCGCTCACCGACGTTTGCCGAGCAGTGGAAGGAACCCACTCCCTGCATCGGCAGGAAGTAGTTCATCATCGAGAAGAGGCCTTTCTTGATTTCGCCGCCGTACCAGGTGCCACCCACACAGGTTGAACGCTCGCTGAGATTGAACGCAGCAAATACAGGCGAGCGCATGCCGTAGTCGGCGTGCGTGGCGAGTTCGGCCTCAGGCGCATGGAAAACGGTCCAGTCGGGTTCGAACTGCGCAAGTTCAGCGGCCGTCGGCCGCACGAACATGTTTTTCGCAAAGTGCGCGCCCCACGCGACCGTCGTCACCACCCGAACCGCCATGCGTGTTTCAGGGTTGGTGCCGCAAAACAGGTCCATCACGTACAGATCGCCGCGCGACAATTCATCGAAGGTGACGCCTTTGACCGCGTCCCAGGCTGCCGCGTCCATGGGTTGGTTGTCTGAACCGTTGGTATCCGACTTCCACCAGACCGAGTCGCGCGTGAGGTCGTCTTCGACGAGGTACTTGTCTTTGGATGAGCGGCCGGTAAAGCGACCGGTGTACACCACAACCGCACCCGTGTCCGTGTCGTGCCCCTGGTGATGCCCAGGCTGGTCGGGTCTGAGCTCGTGCTCGCGCAGTTCGTCGAACGAGAGGTTGGCGAACACGGTTCCACCGGGTTGAATTCCCTGCACGCTGAATGAGGGCTGTGTCGCGCTGCGCGAAGCTTCGGTCATGGCGAATACTCTGAATGGGTTCTGGCAAATCGGGGCTGGCCGCGCACCACATATCGGCAGCTCGGTGCGGATATGTTGCGCAGGCGCGTAAGAGGGTGTGCTGGCACAGTCTGCTGCGACATGAAATCTGTCATAAGCGACTGATATAAGAGCATTATTTCGGGTTTCAGGCAGTGTGTGCCGGGCCCGCCAGGTACGGTTCGCGTGTCGAAACGGTGACGGTCGCTACGACGCCGTTTTCCGGGCTCGGCTGCGCCGCAGCAGAGAGAGTCGAACGTCGGAATATGGGTCATTCTGTTCCGTTGTCACTGCGCGGAAACCGCTGCGCAAAATCGAAGTGTAACAAAGCCGACACGCCATCATGGGTGAACTTGTAGTCATTTTCTACAAGTGACTACATTTTTTTAGCGGCACCAGACAACCCACCTGAAGCCGCTGCACAACACTGCCACCCGGATCGGAAATCGGCTGTTTAGTGCGTTTCGACGCTTCCGTTGTTGCGGGATTCCCCAGTGGGCTTCAACCGGGCGCGCACCCACATCACCGCATCGAGCCGCCTATACCCTCCTCAACGCTTGCGTCTGGCGATAAGCTTCCGCCTTGCCTCTTCACATATGCCCCATCGAGATAATTCATGAACCCCGTAACCGAGCTACTGCGCGCCCACCGATCGATTCGCAAATTCAGCGACGAAGCCGTAGACGACAACACCGTGACGGAGATCGTCGCCTGCGCACAGGCTGCCGCCACGTCCAGCAATGTGCAGGCGACAACCGTCATTCGTATACGAGACGCAGCGCGACGTGAACAGCTGGCCGGCCTCGCGGGAGGCCAATCCTATGTCGCCAGCTCGGCAGTTTTTCTGGTGTTCTGTGCCGACCTCAATCGCACAAGGCTGGCGTGCGGGCTGCAAGACACCGACATGGTGGAAGGCATGACCGAGCACTTCATGATCGCGACAATAGACGTGGCACTGGCGGCCCAGAATGCGGTGATTGCCGCCGAGAGCCTCGGCCTCGGCATCTGCTACATCGGGGGACTTCGCAACAACCCGGCTGCCGTGAGTGACCTGTTGTCTTTGCCCGACCAGGTCTACCCGGTGTTCGGTTTGTGCCTCGGTCACCCAGCCCAAGACCCCGAGGTCAAACCGAGACTGGCCACTACAGCCGTACTGATGGAAGAGCAGTATCGCGACGACGATGCCACCCGCGAATCGATCAAGGCCTACGACGCACAATTGCGCACCTACTACCGGACTCGCACCGGCGGCACCAAGGACAGTTCCTGGAGTGAGGAGATGGCGGCGTTGGTCGGCAAGGAGTCCCGGCCACACATGCAGGGTTTCCTGCACGATCGCGGCATGGCCAAACGCTGAATGGCATCCGAACACGGGTCTGTGACAGAGGTCGCAGACCCGGCTCCGACCCGAGTGCATCATATTTGAAACAGTCAGCACTCAGGGACCGGACATGAACACGCAAACCAGCACACCCCGCATCCACGCCATCGCCAGCATGAAGGGCTGGACCCTGTTGCACGCGCCCATGCCCACATCCTGAGCCGACCGCTCTGGCGCTCATCGCCTCCGCGCGATGTAGTTGACGACGCGCCCCCTCCCGCTTGGCAAGAACCGTCATCTCACCCACACTCTCGTGATCGGGCCCATCGGGCTGACACGCACGAGACAAGGCAATGCGCACGGGTGGCCAATTAGTCGTTGAGAGTTTGCAAGCGCAGGGCGTTGATCGGGTGTTCTGCGTGCCTGGAGAAAGCTACCTCGCAGTGCTCGACGCGCTGGTCGACAGCGGTATAGATGTCATCAACGCGCGCCACGAAGGCGGTGCCGCGATGATGGCCGAGGCAGACGGCAAACTGACTGGGCGTCCGGGCGTTGCACTGGTCACACGCGGACCGGGCGCAACCAATGCCTCGAGTGGCCTCCATATCGCGCAACAGGACTCAACGCCGCTGGTGCTCCTGGTCGGTCAGATCGCGCGCGATCAGCGCGGGCGCGATGCGTTCCAGGAGGTCGATTACGTCCAGACCTTCAGCCACATGGTGAAATGGGTCGCCGAGATCGACAGCGCAGAGCGCGTACCGGAAATGCTGTCGCGCGCGTGGCATACCGCGATGTCCGGTCGCCCCGGGCCGGTGATGCTGGTTCTGCCGGAAGACATGTTGAGAGAGGCGGCGCAGCCCTCGCCAATGCAACGTGTCGAGGTCGCCGACCCGGCACCGAGCGACTCAGCCATCAGCCAACTGAACGACGCCCTACAAGCGGCCACCAAGCCGATCATTCTCGCGGGTGGCTCGCGCTGGACAGAAAACGCGCGCGCCCTGCTCGGCACTATTGCAAACGACCTCGACATTCCCGTTGCATGCACGTTCCGTCGCCAGTCATTACTCGACAACCTTGACCCGGCCTACGCCGGTGATCTCGGATTGAGTGCAAACCCGGCGCTGCTGCAACGCATACAAGACAGTGACCTGATCATTCTGCTCGGTGGCCGGCTGTCGGAGGTCCCAAGCCAGGGCTACACCCTGCTCTCGGTGCCGACCCCAGCGCAGACGCTGGTGCACATTCACCCCGGCGCCGAGGAACTGGGCCGTGTCTACGCACCAACCCTTGCAATCAATGCAACGCCGGGCGCCTTTCTCGAACGCTGGCGTGATCACCTCCCGGCGTCGAAGCCACCGGCGCGCATCACCCTGGCGCACGAGGCCTACCGCAATTGGTCCGAGACGCCACCGCCCTGCCCGGGCGCACTGCAGATGGGCCATGTGATATCCCACCTGCGCAGCACGATGCCGGCGGACACCATCTACTGCAATGGCGCGGGCAACTACGCCGGTTGGCTGCACCGGTTCATGCGCTATCGCCCGGGCACCCAATTGGCACCGACCAGCGGATCGATGGGGTACGGATTGCCTGCGGCAGTGGCAGCCAAACTGCGCCATCCCGATCGCGAGGTCGTGTGCCTCGCTGGAGACGGTTGTTTGCAGATGTCTCTACAAGAGCTCGGCACCGCCTTGCAACACGGGGTTGCCATACGCGTCATTGTTGCCGACAACGGACTCTACGGGACCATTCGCATGCACCAGGCACGCGACTACCCGGGCCGGGTCAGCGCAACCACACTGCTCAACCCGGACTTTGTCGCGCTGGCGCGCGCCTACGGTGCCACCGCGCGCCTGGTCGAGACCGATGCGGATTTCGCCGACGCGCTCGATGCCGCCCGTGCATCGAAGACCTTTTCACTTTTGCACCTGAAGATCGACCCGCAGGCGATCACGCCAACCACGACCTTGGCTGCGATAGAGTCCTGAGCCGGACGACGCTCGTATACGAGCGTCGACTCAGTATTTCACCTCAACCTGTTCGACCGGCTCGAGGTCACCCAGGGCATCGATTAGCTCGGCTTCCGGCCGCACGCGCCATTGTTTTCCGAGGTGAATCGCAGCGCGAGCAGACGCGTTGCGGTAGCGCAGCAAGACCGGCAGGTTGCCAGACGAATGGCGCGACAGCAGTTCGGCAAAGGGGTCGAGCGTACTGGGCGAGACCTCACCAAGCGTTACCACGACGCCCTTGGCAAAACGCGCTCGCGCCGCTTCGATGTCGTAGATCTCGCGCCCCCGAATGCGATAGCCGCCGGAAAAATCGTCGATCGCGAGTTCGCCCTCAACGACCAGCACGCGATCGACACCAATCAGGTGCACGTAGCTGTCAAAAAGCTCACCGCTGATCACGGCATCGACCTTTGCCGTTGCGTCATCGAGCGTGATAATACAACGCCGTCCCCGACTGCCATTGATCACCCGAATAGCTGAAATCAACCCGGCCAGAACGGTCTCGCGACCCTTGGCATAGCGCCCCTCCTGGGCGGGTTCGAGTGTCGCGCACTGGTCTCGGAAGCTGCCGCGCGTGACGTGTTGCAGGTCTGACGCGTAGCAGTGTATGGGATGCCCGCTGAGGTAGAGACCGAGCGCCTCTTTCTCTTTTGCAAGCCGCTCGAGCTCGGGCCACTCCTCGCATTCGACAAAATGGATCGGCGCGCTCTCACTCGATGCGCCATCACCGAATAGATCTTCAATTCCCGCATCTTCGTTGCGGTGTTGCTGCTCCGCCGCCTTCATCGCCGCGTCGAGATTGCTTAAGGCGCTCGAGCGGGATCCGACCAACGTGTCAAAGGCACCGGCCTTGATCAGCGCCTCCATCACCCGTTTGTTGACCCGCGCGTCAGCTCGCGTGCAAAAGCCCGCTAGATCAGAGAAGGCGCCGTTGCGCTCACGCTCTTCGAGGATCCCGGTCAGAGCGGCTTCCCCAACTCCCTTGATGGCACCAAGGCCATAGCGCAGGGTTTTGGCGTCGACCACACTGAACTGAATCGAGGAGGCGTTGACGTCCGGCGGCAACACAGTCAAGCCGCTTTGGAGGCTGTCATCGTGGAACACGACAACCTTGTCGGTGCTCTCCATGTCAGAGGACAACACCGCCGCCATGAATTCGGCCGGGTAGTGGCACTTCAACCAAGCAGTCTGGTAGCTGATCAGCGCATAGGCCGCGGAATGCGATTTGTTGAAACCGTAGCCGGCGAATTTCTCGACCAGCTCGAAAATCTTTTCGGCAAGCCCCGCGTCGATGCCATTGGACACACTGCCCTCGACAAAGCCGGACTTCTGCTTGGCCATTTCCTCGGGCTTCTTCTTGCCCATCGCACGCCGCAACAGGTCGGCACCGCCGAGCGAGTAGCCCGCCATGACCTGCGCGATCTGCATCACCTGCTCCTGGTACAAGATGATGCCGTAAGTGGGTTCAAGTACTGGCTGCAAGGATTCGAGTTGGTAGTCAGGGTGCGGGTAGGACACCTCCTCCTTGCCGTGCTTTCGGGCGATGAAGTCATCCACCATGCCCGACTGCAGTGGTCCCGGGCGAAACAACGCAACCAGCGCGATGATGTCTTCGAACGAGTCGGGCTTCAGCCGCTTTATGAGCTCCTTCATGCCGCGCGATTCGAGCTGGAACACAGCGGTCGTGTCTGCCCGTTTGAGCAGCTCGAAGGTCGGCGCGTCGTCGAGCGGAATCCGGGTGATATCGAGCGGCTCTTCTCGCCGACGGTTGATGTCTTTGACTGCGTTGTCGATGATCGTGAGGTTGCGCAATCCAAGGAAATCGAACTTCACGAGACCGACGGCTTCGGCGTCGTCCTTGTCGAATTGCGTGACAAGGCTGGCACCGTCTTCTTCGCAGTAGAGCGGACAGAAATCGGTCAAGCCGCTCGGCGCAATCACCACGCCACCGGCGTGCTTGCCGGCGTTGCGTGCAAGGCCTTCGAGTCGCAGCGCCAGATCGATCAGGTTGCGCACTTCATCGTCGGTGTCGTAGCGCTGCTTGAGTTCCTCCGACTCGGCGAGAGCCTTGGTCAGTGTCATGCCGACTTCGAAAGGCACCAGTTTGGCCACGCCGTCGACCAGCCCGTAGGGGTGGCCCAACACGCGGCCACAATCGCGCACCACCGCCTTGGCCGCCATGGTGCCGTAGGTGATGATCTGCGACACCTTCTCGGCACCGTAGGTGTCACTCACGTACTGAATCACGCGATCACGTCCGGCGATGCAGAAGTCCACGTCGAAGTCGGGCATCGAAACGCGTTCGGGGTTCAGAAAGCGCTCGAACAGCAGGTCGTAGGGCAAGGGATCGATATCGGTGATCTTCAGCGCCCAGGCAACGAGCGAACCCGCACCCGAGCCGCGGCCCGGGCCAACGGGAATGGCGTTGTTCTTCGACCACTCGATGAAGTCCGCAACGATCAGGAAGTAACCCGGAAAGCCCATGCCGTTGATGACGTCGAGCTCGATGCGCAGGCGCTCGTCGTAGGCCACCCGCTGCGTGTTGCGCTCGGCCTCGTCCGGGTAGAGGGCGAGCAGCCGCTCATCGAGGCCACGTTGGGATGCGGTGCAGATGTAGTCGGATTCGGTCATGCCCGCGGGCACCGGAAAATCCGGCAGCACCGGCGCACCTAGGGTCAGGCGTGTATTGCAGCGCTGCGCGATCTCAAGCGTGTTCTCGCACGCGGCCGGCAAGTCCGCGAAGAGCTCGCACATCTCGACAGCACTGCGCAGGTATTGTTGTTCGCTGTAGTCACGGGGTCTGGCGGGATCAATCAACACCCGGCCCTGGTTGATACACACCCGCGCTTCGTGCGCGTCGAATTCATCCGCGCTGATGAAGCGGACATCGTTGGTTGCGACAACCGGCGTGTCACCGGCCGATGCGAGCCGGCAGGCGCCCTGAACAAATCGCGTCTCGTTGGCGCGGCCGGTGCGTTGCAGCTCAAGGTAGAAGCGATCGCCAAAAAGCGTCCGCCACGCTTCCAATCGCTCGAAGGCGTCGTCATCACGGTCGTCGACAATCGCCCGACCAACGTCGCCACTCTGGCCACAGAGCGCAATCAGGCCGGTCGTACTGCGCGCGGTCAGCCACTCGCGTTGCATCCGCGCAATACCGCGGCGCTGTCCCTCGGTGTAACTCAGGCTAACAAGTTCACACAGGTTTTTGTAGCCAACATCGCCCTGCGAAAGCAAAACGAGACGATGCGGGTCGTCGTCTTCGGGGGACTCGGCAACCCACGCATCGACTGCGAGGATCGGTTTGACGCCAGCGCCCATCGCTGCGCGGTAGAACTTGACCGCGCCCATGAGGTTCGATTGGTCCGTCAGGGCGACGGCGGGCATGGTGTCGGCGACCGCCCGCACCAACGGCTTGATGCGCACCACGCTGTCAACGAGCGAATACTCGGAGTGGACATGCAGGTGGACAAAAGCGGGTGTCATGGCAAAGGCTGCAGTGGCGTGGGCGACGGTCGGTCGGATCGACTCAGTATACCGCCCCCGCCTCCCGCCGCGCCGCCCGCACTGGGGCAAAGCTGAGTCGGTGGGCATCACAGGGCCCATGCGTCGCCAGCGCCTCGCGGTGGGCGGCCGTCGGATAGCCCTTGTGGCGGTCAAAGCCGTAGGCCGGAAATCGTTTGTGCAGTTCAAGCATCTGTCGATCCCGCGCCACCTTGGCCAGAATCGATGCGGCGGCAATCGCAGCTTCAGACGCATCGCCTCCGACGACCGCCGCAGCCGGCATCGGCAGATCGGGCGTGCGGTTGCCATCGACCAGCACGGCATCAGCGCCCGGATCCAGAGCGAGCACTGCGCGCTGCATCGCCAACATCGAGGCGTGCAGGATGTTCAGCGAGTCGATTTCGGCGACGCTCGCCTCGGCTATTTGCCATGACAATGCGCGCTCACAAATCACCGCAAACAGGCTCTCCCGCCGCTTGGCAGACAGCTTCTTGGAGTCGTTCAGGCCGTCAATCGGCTGCGACGGATCGAGAATCACGGCGGCGGCTACCACGTTGCCGGCCAACGGCCCTCGGCCGGCCTCATCGGTGCCGGCAACGCGGGCGTCGCTTGGCAAATCGGGGAATCGGTTCATGGCGAGATTCTACGGCGAAATCCAGCCCCGACGTAGCCCGTTTCAGGGCAAATCTGGCGTGTGAATTGATTGTATTTAGCCCTGACAGAGCCGCCAGATGGCACGCTTTTCATGCGTACAGCATGCTTCCACCGACAATTCGACACCCTACCCGCACGCTCGACCGCAGCGCTGTTATGGGCTGTGGTACGTCGCGTCGTGATGATCGCCATGCTTATCGCTTTCGCGGGGCACGGCGCGCGCGCCGATATCACTTTCGACACCGAAGCCGTCCCCGAGGGGTTCGCCGACCTCGCCGGCCCGCAGGAAGCCTTCGTCGATATCTGGTTCGGCAACGAGAAACGGCTGTCGACACCGGCCCTCTACGACCTCGAAACCCTGACCTTCATCGAACCCGATGCCGTGCTCAGCGCGCTGGACGCGCTCGAATCACCCGATGTGGTTCTCAGCCTGCTCTCGGCTCCGCTGCCGTTGAACGACGACCTCGCCTGTTTCTCACCGAATTTCCCGAGCGGTTGTGGCGTGCTCGAGCCACCGGTCGCCGGCATCATCTTCAACGAAGGCCAGTTTCGGGTGGATGTGTTCGTCAACCCCGTACTCCTGACGCTGAAAGACGCCCCGATCATCACCCGGCTCTCGGCACCGGACCCGCGAGACACCGGCCTTGTGAGCCTGTCTGGCGCCTTTGGTGAAAGCCAGAGCAACGGTCGGAGCTACAATATCGGCCTGTTCGGCAAGTCGACACACGGTGACGGCTACCTCGACTACACCATCAGCGCGACCGAAGAGCACCCCAGTCCGCGCGTCGAGAACCTGTCGTTCAACCGCGACAACGGCGATCACCACTACCGCATGGGCCTCTTTCGAAGTCGGCCCTTTGCCCTGCTGAACAGCGTCGACATCATGGGTGCGCGTGTGTCGAGCAGCTTGAACACACGGCTCGATCTCGAACAGATTGCCGGATCACCCATTGCGCTCTTCCTGCCGCGCCGCTCGATCGTGCAGATTCGGCGCGACGGTCGCCTGCTCAGCAGCAAGTCCTACCCCGCGGGCAACCAGTTGGTCGACAGCCAGACACTGCCGGCAGGCGCGTACGAAATCGAACTCACCATCATCGACCCCGTCGGTGGCGAGCGCTCGGAAAACCGGTTTTTCGTCAAATCGGCGGAGCTGCCACCGGTCGGTGAAGACGTGTACCACGTCGAGCTCGGCTGCGCCTGGGACAGCGACACCAACACCCGACTCATGCCCAGCTGCGAAGGCAACGCCATTGCACATGCGTCGTTCAGTCGCCGCACGACCGGCCATACGGCCCTTGCCGCAAACGTGGCGGTTAGCGACGACCGCGTACTGTTCGGCGCCGGCGGCCACCTGATGCTGCCGCGTCTGAAGTTGCGCGGATTCGCCCACCTCGGCGTGCGCGGTGAACGTGGCCTGCAACTTCAGGCGAGTACCTCGCTTGGCAATCTGACCGCTGCACTGAACGCCTCTAGGCTGTGGGACGACCGCGCCGCTATCCGGCGCACCACTCTCTTGAGCGAACCCTTTCGTCAGCTCGACTTCACGCTCAACTACGCCTGGAAGAAATTGCAGTTGAGCGCGCGCTACAGCTTCAGCCACCTCTTGCTGAGCGACCGACGTGTGCAATTGTTTTCACCGTCAGCACGCATGAACCTCGGGCGCTTCCGCTGCTTCAACCTGTCGCTCTCAGCCGAGGCCACCCACACTGACGGTGCAACTCAAATGCTGTTGACCTTGTTGTGGCTCAAGACCGGCCGCCACTGGGACGTTGCCGCCAATACCGGCGTCTCCGGTGAACGCCCGCCGAGCGAGCACGGCCCGGATGTGCTGGCGCAGGTGACCTGGCGGGACCAGGACCTGCTGCGCGACGACATCAGCATCACCGCCAAGGCAGGCAAGAACCGCAGCACCGATTCACTCGGTGCCGATGCGAGCTATCGAGGCCGCTGGGGTGAACTCGGCCTGCTCGGCACCTGGGGGCGTAACGCGTCAGGTGACACCGAAACCGCGCACGGCGGATCGTTCCTGCTCGGCGCCGCATTCGACGACGACCGGCGTTGGCATCTGGGCAACACGGACCAGGGCGCAGCGGCGGTGATCGTGGAGCTCGACGGCGGTCCGAACGGCGAAGAATTCGACGTGGTCATCAACCGCGCGATCGTCGGCGAAGTGACGATCGGATCGGAGCGGCTGTTCAGCCTGGCACCGTACAAACAGCACGCCATCGAGCTGCGCGCCAAAGACGACAAGATCATGGAATACGATCAGCAGGCGCGAGTGATTACGTTGTTCCCGGGCCACGTATCGCGGCAGGTCTGGAACGTCGCACCAGCCTATGTGTTGATTGCCTCGGTGCAGGACGCCAGCGGTAACCTGATCGACGCCGGTCGGATCGACGGTGGATTGAACCCGGCCATCATCGACGATGGCGGCGTATTCCAACTCGAAGTCGTGCCCGGCAGCACGCTGGTGTTCACGACGCCGGACCAACAGGTATGCAGTGCCCAGGTCCCGCCGCCAGCGAATGCCGACTTCGTGCAGGTGCTCGACGTGCCGCTGTCTTGCGTGCCTGACAACACGCACGCAGCACAGCTCGAGTCGCTCGAGGATGTGCCGGAGAGTTCGTAACGCGGTCGCCTGGTTGTGAACTGTTTCCGCCAAACCCCACGGCATGGACTGCGCACCTGATGGAACCTGCCGCGTAGCGCACGGCCAAGGTCTCACTGGAAGCGTGGCGCAACCGCAAGCCATCTAGTGCGCGCACGTTTGTGGTACCACGCGCAGCGCAGTGTTAAACAGCCGGACACAAAAAAGCCGCCTGTGCAGGCGGCTTTTGCGTGCAACGCTTTGCTCGGTCAGTAGGTCTCTACAAAGTTCTTCAATCCCACAGACTGATGCACTTCAACCGGCGTGTTCATCGGCAGATCCAGGCTCCAGCTCTCACCGGCGTACAACCGGTTGGCACCTACTTCCACACACCCTTCACCCGGCGCACGGCATTGGCGCACGCTACGCACGAGCAAATTGGTGTTGCCGGAATTGGTCATGCTCAACGCCTGACCAGATCGTTTGATGGTGACATCGGGTTCGAAGTTGTCCGGTCTGACCATGACCAACACCTCGTAGCCAATCAGCACCTTCAGCGCGGTAGTCACCGCATCCTGCTCATCACCGAGCTTCGGCTTGCCCAGTTTCGGGGTGACCGCAACGCGGTAGATCTGATCCACCTCACCCGCCGGCTTGCGAATCGCCATGCGCAACACTTTCTGTTGCCCAGGCTTGATCACCATTCGGCGCGGTGTCACGAGCAAACCTGCGGTGCGCGGGTCGGTCAACACACGAGCATCTGGTTCATCAGACTCGGGGTTGACGATTTCTGAGGTCGTCGTGTCGATGTACAGCACGTCCTGGCCCCGGTTGACAATTGTCACGTCCTTGAGCCGCTCACCGTCGACAAATTCGACAACGGTACTGCTCAACGCCATGTTGGCCTGGGCAGTACCGAATGCGGCAAATGCCGTGAGTGCAATCACGATCCGGTGGGCAAAACGCATGATGTATTTCTCCTGATGAGTTGGTATATCAACGCCTTAATGGCGAACAAATTCGTGAGTACCGCGAATGAGCACATCACTCCGGCACAACGATGAAAGTGAGAATGTCGGCGTAGCTGCCCACGGGCGCGGCTTGCAAATCGGCCTCCCGGAGCTTGACGGTGAACGTCACATTCGTGCCACCGACGTCGCCGCAGTTGAGTAGCTCGGCAGACCGTAGCGGGCGCGGATAGGTGATTCCGTTTTCGAGACTCACACGCGTCTCGGGGCGGCGTTGACGGTCGGCCCAATCGAGCTCGTAGGGGATGCGGTTGGTCCCGCCATCACTCAACGCAAAGGCATTTGTGCCGCTGCTGCTGACTGCCTTGACAAGGTAGCCACCGGTGGTCGAATAGACGCAGGCATCGCCCGTTGCAGACTGCGCGCCCATACCCGCCGTCCAGTTGGCGAAGCGGACATCGGTGAGGTTGTTGATCTGTACGAGATCGCCCTTGTTCAGGGTGATGTTCGAGGTGCCGGTTGATGACGAGGACAACAGACCATCGGTTGCCGCCTGCACCGGGGTGTGC
>CALDHJ010000093.1 GCA_937941555.1 uncultured Granulosicoccaceae bacterium
GATCGAAACCGAGAACGGTGTCGAGCCCATTTTCGCCGGACTCTGGGCGATCTTCGGCCACGGCAACGTGCCGGCCCTCGGCGAGGCCCTGCACGCTGTGCGCCAGCAGTTGCCGACCTACCGTGGCCATAACGAGCAGTCAATGGCCCACGCCGCGATCGCCTACGCCAAGCAGATGCGCCGCCAGCGCATGATGGCGGTGTCGAGCTCGATCGGCCCGGGTGCAACCAACCTCGTCACCGCCGCGGCCGTGGCCCACGTCAACCGCTTGCCGGTGCTGTTCCTGCCTGGAGATACCTTTGTCAACCGCAGGCCTGACCCTGTCTTGCAACAGGTGGAGCATGGTGGCGACCCCAACATCACGGCCAACGACACGCTGCGACCGGTCTCGCGCTACTTCGACCGCATCACCAAGCCCGAGCAATTGATCACTTCCTTGCCGGCGGCGATGGCGGTGCTGACCGATCCCGAACTCTGTGGTCCGGCGACGATCTGCCTGCCGCAGGACGTACAGGCCGAGACCGCCGACTTCCCGACCTGGCTCTTCGAGCCGGTGGTGCACCGCCTCGAGCGGCAACTGCCCGACCCGGATCGGCTCGCGTCTGCGGTGGCGATGATCAAGGCTGCACGCAAGCCGGTGATCGTGGCGGGCGGCGGCGTGCACTACAGCTTCGCGGTCGATTCGTTGCGGCAGTTTGCGGCCCATCACCAGGTGCCGGTGGTCGAGACCTCGGCTGGCAAGGGCGCGTTGCGCTTTGATGATCCACTGAACGCAGGCGGCATCGGCGTTGTCGGGGCGAGTTCGGCCAACGCCCTGGTGCGTGACGCCGACCTCTTGATCACTGTGGGCACGCGGCTGTCCGACTTCACCACTGGTTCACGCACGGTGGTGTCCAGTTCCGTCCCACAGATCAACCTCAATGTCGCGCAGCTAGACGCGCGCAAGCACAATGCAACCCCGCTGCGCGGCGACGCCCTGCGCACGCTCGATGCCTTGCACGGCGAGCTCGGTGGATGGCAGTCGGATGCCGACTGGGTCGCGCGGGTTGCGAGCGAGAAAGCCACCTGGGCCGAGACGGTGGCCGAGGCGACGGCACCCGGTGAGGGCTTGCCGTCCGATGCGCAGGTGACGAAGCAGATCATCGACGCCGCCGACCCGGACAAGGACGTGCTGGTTGTCGCCGCGGGCTCCATGCCAGCCGAGGGCGTCAAGCTCTGGCCGACCGGGCACAGTCGGGGTTATCACAGCGAATACGGCTTCTCCTGCATGGGGTATGAGATACCCGCCGGCATCGGGGTCAAGATGGCGAGCCCGGAGAGTGAAGTCTTCGTGGTGGTCGGCGACGGCAGCTACCTGATGCTCAACTCGGAGATAGCCAGCGCCGTCGCACTCGACCAGAAGATCATCCTGGTGGTACTCGACAACCGCGGCTTCGGGTGCATCAACCGCCTGCAGAATGCCTGCGGGCAGGACCCCTTCAACAACCTGCTCGACGACGGCACGGCCGGGCAGACGCCGAAAATCGATTTCGCGGCGCACGCGCGTGCACTCGGTGCGACAGCCGAGCATGTGGGTTCGCTTGGCGAGTTGGGCGAGGCGCTTCAGCGCGCACGCGCAGCGAGTGGCAGCTACGCGATCGCCATCGACACCAACGCCGTCGATTCCATGGGCGGTGGCAGTTGGTGGCAGGTCGGGATTCCGGCGGTCAGCGAGAAGCCGAGCGTGACAGCGGCGCGTGCCGACTGGCAGGATGACGGGGCAACACAGCAACCCTACTGATCGGGTGTCACTGCCGCGCGGATCGCGCGGCGAACGGGGCATGCCGGTCTTCTACAGAGCGCCCGAGCGATGACCGCTGATTCGATTTTTTTCAATGCTGAGACGGTCACCGTGTCTGATCTCGAAGCGGCCTGTGCCAGTGCGTTGCCGGAGACACCGCGTGCGCAGGATGTGCAGCACGGTATCCCGCTCTACGATATTGCGTCATGGCACGACGCGCTGCATGCCGGGCCGACCGACACCGCACGCCGCGCGCTGCAGAGCGAGTGGGCGACCGGGTTGATGTCGGGTGCGGGCGCGCTGGTGCTGCGCGGTGCAGTCGCGGATATCGAGGCCATCGATCTGGCGACACAGGCCTTCAACCGGATCATTGCCGATGAGCGTGAGCGCGCTGGCGGTGGCAAGGCCGACCACTTCTCAAGCGGCAACGACCGCGTCTGGAACGCCTTGCAAAAACTCGCACTGGCGGAACCCGAGGTGTTCGTGCGCTACCACGGTTCGGCGGCGATTGATGCCGTCTGCACCGCCTGGCTCGGCCCGGCCTACCAGATGACGGCGCAGGTGAACCTGGTGCACCCCGGTGGCGATGCGCAGAAAGCGCACCGCGACTACCACCTCGGATTTCAGGGACCTGATGCGTCGGCGGCCTACCCCATGGCGGTGCACGATTTGTCACCGCTGTTGACCTTGCAAGGCGCGGTGGCGCATTGCGATATGCCGATCGAATCCGGGCCGACCAAACTGCTGCCTGGCTCGCAGCGTTTTCGCGCGGGCTACGTGGTCTGGCAGCGCGACGACATGCGCGCATACTTCGAATCGCATTTCGTGCAGCTGCCGCTCGAGAAAGGCGATGCGTTGTTCTTCAATCCGGCCATCTTTCACGCGGCCGGGGCAAACCGCAGCACTGACATTGAACGCTTTGGCAACTTGCTGCAGGTGTCGTCGGCGTTTGGTCGGATGATGGAAGTTGTCGACCGAGAGCGCATGTGCCGCGCTCTCTACCCGGCGTTCAGGGCGCGCGTGCAAGCAGAGGGCTTGAGCCCGGCGGTGCGGGCGGCGATCGCCTGTTGCGCCGAAGGATACGCCTTCCCAACCAATCTCGACCGCGACCCGCCGGTCGATGGCCCGGTGCCGGCATCGCAGCGCGATGTGCTCGAAAACGCGTTGCTCGACGGATTGAGTGACGGTGACTTTTCCTTTGAACTGGCCAATCACAGCGTGCGGCGTATCGCCTGAGTGCTGTTGCCGGATGTCGAGCAGCACCGAATTTGACAGACATTTACACACTCTTACCCGGGCGGGTCTTGGCGGCTGTTCAGCCGGTACCTAGACTCCGATTTCCCTATCGGTGTTGTCGCAAGCCGATGACACGACGGAGGAACATCCATGTCGGGTACGCCATCCCCAACGGTCGCGGCGCTGTGCTGTGCCGGACTTGCTTTAAATGGCGTCGCGCTCGCGTCGCCCAACGTGTTGTTGATTGTTGCCGACGATCAGGGTCTTGATGCGTCGGCGCAGTATGCGCTCAGCGACGACCTGCCATCGACACCACACCTCGACACATTGGCCGATGCGGGCTTGGTGTTCGACAACGCCTGGGCAACGCCGTCCTGCACCACCACTCGCGGCACCTTGTTGACTGGCTTGCACGGTCGGCACAGTGGGGTCGACCACACACCTGCACGCCTCGACACCGAGGTGCTGAGCCTGCAACAGCACCTCACGACCACCACCGACTACGCAACAGCTGTCGTCGGAAAATGGCACCTGGCGGGTGGGCGATCGAGCGAGTACAGCCACCCGACAGACCTCGGTGTCGGTTATTTCGCCGGCACGCTCAACGGGGTGCTCGAAGACTACAGCCAGTGGAACCTCGCGACCTCGCGTGGCGCGACGCAGTCAACCGAATACCACACGACCGTGATCACCGATCTCGCGCTCGAGTGGGTCGCGGAGCAGGGCGATAAGCCGTGGTTTCTCTGGACCGCCTACGCAGCGCCACACGCGCCATTCCATCTCCCTCCGGCCGACCTGCACACGCGCGACCTCGGCGGCACTGAGGCGCACATTCGAGCAAACCCGCGCGACTACTACCTCGCTGCAATAGAAGCGATGGACAGCGAAATCGGCAGACTGCTCACCGGACTCCCACCCGATGTACGTGACAACACCCTGGTGATCTACATCGGCGACAACGGCACCCCCGGGCGGGTGATCGACGCCGACGCGTACAACCGCTCTCGCGCAAAGGGCTCGCTGTACGAGGGTGGTATCCGCGTGCCGCTGGTCGTATCCGGTGCGGGCGTCACGCGCGCGGGCGAGCGCGATGCCGCGCTGGTCAATTCGGTCGATCTCTTCGCGACAGTCTCCGCCGTGGTGGGCGCACCGGCGGCGCCAGCGCTCGACAGCGTGAGCTTTGCGCCCTTGTTGTCGGGCCGCGGTGTCGCGCCGCGCCGGTTCAATTACAGCGAATTTCAGGGCAAGCGTGCATCGGGTTGGGCGGTGCGCGACGCGCAGCTGAAATTGATCGAGTTTGACGATGGGTCGCGCGAACTCTATGACCTGGTGGCCGACCCGCGCGAGGAGACCAATCTGATGAATACGAAAATCCAAGACCCCTTGCGTGTTGCGGCGCTTGCCGGATTTGCGCTTGCCGTTCAGAGCGGGCAAGTTGCTGCCGCCGCCGCGGCGGGCGATGGCGTGGTCGATATTACCAACGCACTGCTCACCGCGCGCAGCGGCAACTGCGCCGACTATGCGCAGTGGCAGACCGCTTCCACCGTGCGTGACGTGAACAACAACGCGACTCTGCAGGGTGCGTTGCGGGTATCGGTCGCCGATGGCGCGTGCTCCTTCGAGAGCAACGCGATACCGAACCACGATCTCAACGATGGCGCCCGTCGATTTCGCAACCCCGTATCCGAGCAATCGCAACGCTTTACCGTGACATCTACGCCGGAGATGGCCGGTGTGAACACCGCCTTGTCGCTGCGGGTCGACAACGCCGTGCTGCTCAATGGCGTGAAAGTGGATTTATTGGCAGCCGGGTGTTTCGGGGTGCGTGATGGCCGCATCGGTTGCAATGACCCGGATCAGCCCTGGCGCTACGACCCGATGTTCCGTGCCAACGGTTTCGGGGTGGACAGCCACAGCGCCCACACCCAGCCCGATGGCACCTACCACTACCACGGCCCGCCGAATGCCCTCTACGACGCGGCGGGCGATTCGCCGTCGCCCGTTGTCGGTTTTGCTGCGGACGGCTTTCCGATCTACGGCAGCCTGATTACAGACGACTCAGCGGTGCGGTCTGTGACCTCGAGCTATCGGCTCAAGTCCGGCAGCCGGCCGTCGGGCGCTGGTTATCCGGGCGGTCAATATGATGGCGCGTTTCGCGATGACTTCGAATACGTTCCGGGGCTCGGTGACCTCGACGAATGTAACGGCATGACCGTCGACGGGCAGTATGGTTACTACATCACTGACACCTACCCGTGGTTGCTGGCCTGCTTCAAGGGCACTCCCCACGAATCCTTTCGAAAATCCCGCGGCCGCTGATTGTTCGGGTGGCGGAATCATTGTCCCCACCCAACTCATGCCCCTGTGGGAGCGGCTCCTTGAGGCGCGATTGTCGATATTGGGCTAGCGGCTGAATCGCCGCTCCGTATGACGGGCCACGTATGACGGACCAATGGACCGGCTCCCACAGACGTGCGCTAGCCGCCGCTGTTCAGTCGATGGGTGGCGCGGTCGGTGGCTGGCGTCGTTCGCGGGCGCGTTGCCGCTCGACCGCCCGATCGCGTGGCGGGGCTTGTGTCTGCAAGGTGTTGATCAAGGTCCAAACCTCCGCGGCAATCTGATCGACCGCGTGGTCGAAGGCCGCTCGATTGCGTTGTGACGGCGTGCGACTATCGGAGATTTTCCGGACGAATTGCACGGCCGCCGCTCTTGCGTCGTCTTCGGTGCTCGGCGGCTCGTAGTTGAACAGGGGTCGGATGTTGCGGCACATCAGTCCCAACCCACGTCGAGTGCGTCGACCAGAAAATGGATCAGCGGTTCGAGT
>CALDHJ010000094.1 GCA_937941555.1 uncultured Granulosicoccaceae bacterium
GATACCTCATTGATATTGCCTGCGCTCTCTATCAAGGCTTCGGTTAATACATTTCTCTCGTACTGCTCCATCTGCTTTTCAAAGGCGAAATCTTCCCCAGTCGATTCACAAATTGGCGATTGCAGATCAAAGCCATCGCCGACAATACCGAGTACAAATCGGTCGGCAACATTACGTAACTCACGCACGTTTCCGGGCCATTCATGTCGGCACAACTGTTGTATCTGTTCGGGATAAATCGTCGAAGGACGCGTCTTGTATTTGTGGCTCGCTTGAATCACAAAGTGGCGGAACAACACCTGAATGTCCTCTTTGCGTTGGCGCAGTGCCGGAAGATTTAAGCTGGCAATATTTAAGCGATAGAAGAGATCGGCTCTAAATTCACCGGATTCACTGAGGCTTGCGAGGTCAGCTTTACTCGCGGCAACCACCACAATATCGACAGGTATCAATTCATTACCGCCCACACGCTCGATCACTCGTTCTTGAATCACGCGTAGCAACTTAATCTGCACTGCAATCGGCATACTTTCAATTTCATCGAGAAACAGAGTGCCGCCATTGGCTTGCTCGAACCGCCCGGTGCGCTGCGTCTGGGCACCGGTAAAGGCGCCGCGCTCGTGGCCGAACAGCTCGGATTCCATCAGCTCGCGGGGAATGGCCGCCATGTTCAGTGCAATGAATGGGTTGGCGGCTCTGGGGCTGTGTCGGTGCAGCGCTTTGGCAATAAGTTCCTTGCCGGTGCCCGACTCACCGTTGATAAGGACCGTAATGTGTGACCTCGACAGCCGGCCGATTGCCCGAAAGACATCCTGCATCGCGGTCGCCGCGCCGATGATGCCGATCAGGTTGTCGTTTTCGGGCACAACTCGCGCACTGCTTTGCCGGCTTTCGCGGCCGTGAGCCGCTGCGCGCTGGGCAAGCTCCACCGCTGCATCGATGTCGAAGGGTTTTGGCAGGTAGTCGAAGGCACCGCCTTCGTAGGCGTTGACGGCGCTGTCTAGATCCGAATGCGCCGTCATCACGATCACCGGCAAGTGACTGTGCATGCCCTGCAAGGTGCGCATGAAGCTGATGCCGTCCATGCCCGGCATGCGCACGTCGGTGATGATCGCGTCGGGCAACTGCGTCACCGCATCAAGCTGATCGATGACATCCTCGCCGCTCTCGAATTCGCGCACGCTGATACCAACCTTCTCGAACGCACGGGTCAGAACCCAACGAATGGAGCGGTCGTCGTCAACAACCCAAATACTGTCGGAGCTCATGCGTGTGCATCCAGGGGTAGATAGAGAGAAAAGACCGTGTCGCCCGGTTCCGAGCGACACTCGATCAACCCGCCGTGCCGCCCGATCAGCGATTGCGCTATCGGCAAGCCAAGCCCGGTGCCATCGGCTCGTCCGGTTATCAGAGGTAGAAACAAGGTATCTGCAATGTCTGCTGGCACACCGCTGCCGTCATCGCAGATCTGGATGAGTCCAACCAGCCGGTGCACCACCGGCCCGATCGTGAAGTTGCGCACGACGCGTGTCCGCACGGTCAAGGTGCCGGCATCGCCAATCGCCTGCAAGGCATTCAATCCGACGTTCAGCACGGCCTGCACCAACCACTCGCGGTCGCCGACCATCTCGGGCAGTGACGGATCGTAGTCGCGCCGAATCACGACCCCGCTCGGGGCTTCGGCGTCGAGCAGGGGCAACACGTACTCCGTCACTTCGTGCAGGTTGAGGGATACACGATTGGGCTGGTCGGTCGGCCCGGACAAGCGGTCGATCAGCCGTTGAAGTCGGTCTGCCTCGCCAATGATGATGCGCGTGTATTCGCGCAACTCGGCATTGTCGAGTTCGCGTTCGAGCAATTGCGCAGCCCCCCGCAAGCCACCCAATGGGTTCTTGACCTCATGCGCCAAGCCACGCAGCAGCAATCGGGAGGACTCGGACTGGGCCAGCATGGCGTCCTCGCGCGCGATGCGCCGCTGACGCTCCAGCGAACCGATTTCCAGCAGCAGGCTGTTCTCGGTGAGCGGAGCTGCCCGCACATCGGCGATCTGCGACTCCCCGTGGCGCGGGTGGATTTCCACTTCGCGTTCGATCAACGGGTGGCCACCCACAGCCGACTCGTGCAGCCGCGCGGAGACGGTGGAGGGGATGTCGACAAGATCGACAAGCCGCTTGCCTGCGGCCCGGCCGGTGCTGAGCGAGAACAGCTCTTCGGCGGCGGCGTTCATCGCCACGATGACCAGGTCTGCCGACACCTCGAGCACGGCCGTCCCGAGGGCATCGAGCACCTCTGCGGCATCCCACTCGCGCAAATCGACCATCTGAATCCCACCTGACACCGGCGACGAAAAGGCTATGTTGCGATTTCCGGACCGAATCAGATTGAATTCAGTTTACCGTTATTTATCAGGTAATTATGATCGGCCATTCCGGGTTGAAGCACCCAGCGCAACCCGAATACCACGCATTATGCACCATCATGGTGCATGACATGCCCCACAAGGTCGCAGGTGCACCGCAAACGGGAGTGAGACAGATCAGCTGCCGCCGGGTGCGGCAGCTGCCCCTTCGGCGCGTTGCGTTTCCTGCAGGCTGGGATGCATCAAGCTGTTGTCGGGGTTGATCACACTCGGACGGTGGACGTGAATCGTGATGGAGTCGCTGCGCGAGAGAACCGCGTCGCCCTCGCCACGCACCTCGACGTGCAACGAGTGTGTCCCGCGATCAACCGCGTTGAGCAGCAACTGCGTGTCCTTGCCACGCGTGAGCACCCGCCCATCGAGCACCACCGCAAGCTCCTGGTTTGCAGCGAGACCGGGGTCGAGGCCAACCACTACGTTGACGTCTCCGTTGCCGGTCCAGAACGACTTGTCGTGCAGTGGATCGAATATTTCGACAGTCGGTGCGCCCGCATCCTGAGTCCCGTCGGCTGATTCACCGTCAGAGCCCCAACTGGCCCAGGTACCGTCTTCGCGTTGCTCGGACGGTGTCTGCTTCGCACCGCTGGCCGTGTCCGGGTTGCCGACATTGAAACCGGGCATAACCGTTGGCTCCGAGAGCTCGACCTCCACCGCGTTGGTGCCGGCCACAGGCTCGTCAGTGAAGACGAGATTGCCGTCAGCGTCCCGATAGCTGTAGACCGTGGCCATGGCAGAACAACTGATCAGGGTGGCAAGTAGCAAACCGATTTTCATTGTCTGCAGTCCGGTAGGGGTTGGGGCGTTCAACTCTAGGAGCAAAAAAAACGCCCGCACAGCGGCGGGCGTCACTTTTTTTGCCGTGGCACGCCTGATAGCGCGCCACGGCGTCAACTGCATTACACGCTGTAATACAGTTCGTACTCTTTCGGGTGCACTTGCAGGCTCATTTCCGTGACCTCTTCCATTTTGAGGTCGATATAGGCGCTGATCATGTCATCGCTCATGACACCGCCAGCTGTCAGAAAGGCACGATCTTGGTCGAGCGCCTCGAGCGCACCGCCCAGCGAGCGCGCGACCTGCGGGATCGCCTTTTCTTCTTCCGGCGGCAGATCGTAGAGATCCTTGTCCATCGCGTCGCCCGGATTGATCTGGTTCTGAATTCCGTCCAGACCGGCCATCATCAGTGCGGTGAAGCACAGATAGGGGTTCGCAGTCGGGTCGGGGAACCGGACTTCAACACGCCGCCCTTTGGGGTTCGAGACGAAAGGAATCCGGATTGATGCCGAGCGGTTGCGCGCCGAGTAGGCCAGCATGACGGGCGCTTCGAAGCCCGGCACCAGGCGCTTATAGCTGTTCACCGATGCGTTCGCAAAGGCGTTGAT
>CALDHJ010000095.1 GCA_937941555.1 uncultured Granulosicoccaceae bacterium
CCGGTCGCCGTCGGTACGATGGCCACACCTGCAGCGCGTGCACGGCGCATGTCCTTGTGCGGGGCGTCAACGAGCGACTGATCGCCGGTGTACGCGTGAACGGTGGTCACCGAGCCGCGTTCGATGCCAAAAGCGTTGTGCAGTGCCGCCGCCACTGGCGACACACAGTTGGTCGTGCAGGACGCATTCGACACTACGGTGCTGTCGGCGGAAATGGTGTCGTGATTGACCCCAAACACCACGGTGTGATCTGCGCCCTTCGCCGGCGCCGACACAAGAACGCGGTCTGCGCCCGCGACCAGGTGGCGCTCAGCTGCCGCACGCTCGGTGAAACGCCCGGTACACTCCAGCACCAACTCTACCTCCATCGCGCCCCACGGCAATTTCTCGGGTTCACTCTGCTGGCAGATCGCCACGCGCTTGCCGTTGATATTCAGGCAACCGTCGGAGACCGCCACCGAGCCCTCAAAGCGGCCGTGGCTCGAGTCGAACGCAAACAGATGCGCCATTTGTTCAGCCGGCATCAGATCGTTGATCGCCACCACTTCGATGTCGGTGCGCCCCGACTCCAGCCACGCACGCAAAGCCAGCCGGCCGATCCTGCCAAACCCGTTAATCGCAACACGTGTCATCGCACACCTCGTCGTTTTGTAGCTAAATTACATAATTCCCAGCCCGACACCCTAGAACGGCGTTTTTCTGTAGTCAAATGGCGGCCTTCAACTACATTCTTCGCACTTGGTTACTACGGTCATCTTTCCGAAGCTGGTAGAATTTGCGCGCCATGGCGACGCTCAACCACACCTCGACTGCTGCAGAATCCGCATTCACCGTGCGGCCACAGACGGTGCGCTCACGTGCTATCCGCAGTGCCGACCGCAGCTTTGCCTCCGGATTGATTGAGCAAACGCTCAAACCCTGGATTGAAGCCGATGTCGGCCGTTGGAATGCAGCCGCAATGGATCGCCACATCGGCAGTCGGTGTGCAGAGGGACGCTGGCGGGTACTCATGGTGGCCGGGGAACGAATCGGACTCGTTTCGGTAGAAGAATCCGCTCGCGAACTGCGTGTCGAACAGCTTTTCATCACACCTCAATGGCAGCGGCACGGTATTGGTCGGCAGTTGATACAATCCTGCCAGGCACGCAGCCGCAGGCGACGCAAGCCGTTGCGCTTGTCCGTGCTGCACTCCAACCCTGCCAGACATTTCTACCGACGCTGCGGGTTTGTCGAAGAAAGCCGCAATCGCACCTCACGCAAGCTGGTCTGGTTCCCGAACTGACCGCCCTCGGCCCGAGCACGCACAATGAAAGTTCACCTCAACACACTCGGGTGCCGCCTGAATGAAGCGGAGCTCGAAACCTGGGCCGAACAGTTTCGCGGGCGCGGCGCCACGATAGTCACCGACGCCGGCAATGCGGATCTGGCGGTACTGAACACCTGCGCCGTCACAGCGGAAGCAGTGCGGAAATCTCGCCAGACGCTCAGGCGATTGCACCGCACCAACCCGCAAGCCAAGCTCGTCGTCACCGGCTGCCATGCCACATTGGCCTCGGAACAGGTAGCCGGCGAACTCGGCGTCGACCTGGTGCTCGACAACAGCGCAAAAGACGAGTTGGTCGATCGCGCGCTCTCCTCTCTTGATCTGCAGGTCATGCCCGAGATAGCCACCGCGCCGGCAGAACCCTCGCTCTTCATGCGCAACCGCCACCGCGCGTTCATCAAGGTGCAGGACGGTTGTCGCTATCGCTGCACCTACTGCATCGTGACCACCGCGCGTGGAGAAGAACGTTCACGACCGATTGGCGATGTTGTCGACGAAATCAACCGGCTCGGCGCCCTCGGTGTAAAGGAGGCCGTGCTGACCGGAGTGCACGTCGGCGGATACGGCTCCGATCTCGACACCGATCTGTCTTCGTTGGTTCGCGCCATTCTCGAAGACACTGAGCTGCCACGATTGCGGTTCGCATCGGTCGAACCCTGGGACCTACCGGAAGACTTCTGGCAGCTGTTCGACAACCCGCGTTTGATGCCGCACATGCACCTGCCCCTGCAAAGCGGTTCGGACACCGTATTGCGCCGCATGGCACGCCGCTGCAAAACCGCGGAATTCGAAGCACTCGTTGCCAGCGCCCGCGAGGCGGTGCCGGGATTCAACGTCACCACCGACATTATTGTCGGGTTCCCCGGCGAAACCGAAGCCGAGTGGGCGCAGACGCTGCAGACGGTAGAGCGCATCAGTTTCGGTCACATGCACATCTTCAGCTACTCACGGCGCGAGGGCACCAAGGCAGCCCGCTTGCCCGACCCGGTGCCGAAATCGGTCGCAACAGAACGCTCACGGGCGCTGCACCGCCTGGCCGAGACACTCAAACGGCAGACACTTGACGCCCTCGTCGGCACGCGCCAGCGGGTGCTTTGGGAAGGGCACGGCACACAGGACGAAAACGGGCTCTTCATCCAGTCGGGTTACACCGAAAATTTCGTTCGCGTGCAGCGCCGCACCCCGACGGCAAACGCGTCCGCCGTGATCAGCGAGGTCGAAGTGGCAGGCTGCGAAGAAAGCCCACGCGGTTGGGTACTGCAAGCCCGGGATGACATACACTCAACAACAGCCACCCGCGCAGCGAGCTGATCACGCTGCGCCATCACGGCTTTTGGTAATCAGGGATCCGGTTACACAGACCGGATTTCTGCAAACGCCGGGGAACGCTGCAGCGCGCGCTGCACATGGCGAACGCAGATCGTCGCACCCCTGTCGTACACCCCGTCAGTCTGTTTCATTGACAACAAACTGATCGGCACAATCTTGCAGCTTGTGTGTCTGCTGCCACTGGGCGCAACAGCCTATACTGAATATTAATTGCTGCGAGCCGCACACCGCGATCTCGCAGCTTCACCTTTTGTGTCGGCGCTGACACCCAACAGTGCCGACCGGTCACGGCTTGCGAGGATGCCATGCAGAAGCGCCCAGATTCCGATCCAACCGAGACGCGGGAGTGGTTGGAGGCCCTCGACGCCGTTGTCGAGCACGTCGGCGTCGAGCGCGCGCACTTTCTCATCGAGCGGCTCATAGACAAGGCGCGGCGCAGCGGTGCCAACCTGCCGTACACCGCAACCACTGCCTACATCAACACCATTCCGCCCGACAGGCAGGAACCGAGTCCGGGCGACCACGAACTCGAACACCGCATACGTTCGATGATCCGTTGGAATGCGACTGCCATGGTACTGCGCGCCAATCAGGACGACTCGGGGCTCGGCGGCCACATCTCGAGTTTTGCCTCCGCGGCGACACTCTATGACGTCGGGTACAACCATTTCTGGCACGCGCCGACCAACGATCACGGCGGCGACCTGCTGTTCATTCAGGGCCACAGTGCACCGGGCATCTATGCGCGCGCCTTTCTCGAAGGCCGCCTCACAGAAGACGATCTCGACAAGTTTCGGCGCGAAGTCGACGGCGATGGCCTCTCATCCTATCCGCACCAGTATTTGATGCCCGACTTCTGGCAGTTCCCGACCGTCTCCATGGGGCTCGGTCCATTGTCGGCCATTTATCAAGCGCGGTTCATGAAGTACCTCGAAGACCGGGGCCTGAGCAAAACCGCCAACCGACAGATCTGGGCCTTCATGGGCGACGGCGAGATGGACGAACCCGAATCCCTCGGCGCCATATCACTCGCTGGCCGAGAGAAGCTCGGCAACCTGAACTTTGTCATCAACTGCAACCTCCAGAGGCTCGACGGCCCGGTGCGGGGCAACGGCAAGATCATCCAGGAGCTCGAAGGGGTGTTTCGCGGCGCGGGCTGGAACGTGATCAAGGTGATCTGGGGCTCCTACTGGGATCCGCTGCTTGCGCGCGACACTGAAGGCCATCTGCAGCAAGTCATGATGGACACCGTCGATGGCGAATACCAGAACTTCAAAGCCAAGGGTGGCGCATACACGCGGGAACATTTCTTCGGCAAACACCCCGAAACAAAGGCAATGGTGTCAACCCTGGCCGACGCCGATATCTGGCGCCTGAACCGCGGCGGTCACGATCCACACAAGGTCTATGCGGCCTACCACGCCGCGGTAAACACCCACGACCGACCAACCGTCATTCTCGCCAAGACGGTCAAGGGTTACGGCATGGGTGAAAGCGGTGAAGGCACCAACGCCACGCACCAGCAAAAGAAAATGGCACTCGAAGCGCTCAAGCAGATGCGCACCCGCTTCGAGATACCGCTCAGCGACGAACAGGTCGAAGAGCTTGCGTATATCAAGCCCGACGCCGACAGCCCGGAGATGACCTACCTGCAGGAGCGCAGACGCGCCCTGGGTGGTTACCTCCCGGCGCGAAAGAAATTCGCAGCCCCACTCGACATTCCCAAGCTCGACGCTTTCAAGTCCCTGCTTGAGGGATCGGGTGACCGGGAGATGTCGACGACCATGGCATTCGTTCGCATTCTCAACACACTGGTCAAAGACAAACAGATCGGCAAAAACGTCGTGCCGATCGTGCCCGATGAAGCCCGCACCTTCGGCATGGAAGGCATGTTTCGGCAGCTCGGCATCTACAGCTCGGTCGGGCAGCTCTACGAGCCGCAGGACCGCGACCAGATCATGTACTACAAGGAAGACAAGAGCGGCCAGATTCTCGAGGAAGGCATCAACGAGGCAGGCGCCATGAGCTCCTGGGTCGCTGCTGCAACCGCGTATTCGACGCACGGCGTCAACATGGTGCCGTTCTACATCTACTACTCGATGTTCGGCTTCCAGCGTATCGGCGACCTCGCCTGGATGGCGGGTGATATGCGGGCACGCGGCTTCATGCTCGGTGGCACAGCCGGCCGCACAACGCTCAACGGCGAGGGCCTGCAGCACGAAGATGGCCACAGCCACATCCTGGCAAACACCATCCCCAACTGCGTGACCTACGACCCCTGCTACGCCTACGAGCTCGCGGTCATCATCCAGCACGGCCTCAAGCGGATGTACCAGGATCAGGATGATGTCTTTCACTACATCACCGTGATGAACGAAAACTACGCGCATCCACCGATGCCGAGCGGCGCCGAGGAAGGCATCATCCGAGGCATCTACAAATTGCAAGCCGCAAGCGGCGAGAACCACAAGGTGCAGTTGCTCGGGTCTGGCACAATCTTGCGCGAGGTCATCGCCGGTGCCGAGTTGCTCAAGCAGGATTTCGACATCGACTCAGACGTCTTTTCGGTCACGAGCTTCAACGAACTCGCCCGCGACGGTGCAGCCTGCCAACGCTACAACATGCTCAACCCCGACAAGCCGGCAAAAAATCCGTGGGTGACCAGCGTGTTGGACGAGTCGCTGCCAACCGTGACCTCCAGCGATTACATCCGCGCCTGGGGCGAGCAGATCAGGCCCTGGCTTAGCGGTTCATACACCGTGCTCGGAACCGACGGCTTCGGGCGGTCGGACACACGCAA
>CALDHJ010000096.1 GCA_937941555.1 uncultured Granulosicoccaceae bacterium
GTTATGAGTTTGGTAGGTATGCTAGGAAAAATGGCAGTCGGAGCACTTGTTGCGAAAGGCATCGGCGGCGCAATGGGTGGTGGTGCTTCCCGACAGGCTGATGCCAACAACCGCGTTGATAATAGCGGTGGCGGTCTGGGCGGTGGTCTCGGTGGTCTGCTCGGTGGAAACAGCGGCGGTCAGGGTCAGGCAGGCGGCGGCATTGGAGATATGCTCGGTGGATTGCTTGGTGGCCAAGGGGGAGGCTCAGGTGGTGGACTGGGTGGTTTGCTTGAGTCGCTAGGCGGGGCAGCTGGTGGTGCTGCAGGTCAGTCCGGCGGGCAGTCTGGTGGTTTGGGTGATTTGTTGAACTCCGTTCTCGCTGGCAACCAGCCAGCCAGTGTCGAAGCTTCACCTGAACAGAACCAGCAAGCCGAGATCATGCTGAGAGGTATGCTCAATGCGGCAAAGTGTGACGGTGAACTGGATGATCAGGAACGCAGCAAACTGATGGAACACCTCGGCGACGTGTCACCCGAGGAAATGGAATTTGTCAAAAGAGAACTGGCGGCTCCTGTCGACTTGCAGGGCTTTATCAAGAGCGTGCCGCGCGGCATGGAGCAACAGGTTTATCTGATGTCCCTGATGGCGATCAATCTTGACTCAAAAGCTGAAGCTGATTATCTCGAATCGCTGAGTAAAGGTCTCGGAATTTCCAACGATGTCAGCAACCAGATTCACGCCAAACTGGGTGTGCCAACGTTGTTTACCTGATCTTGCCGTTTCTTGCCGGGAGCACATTCTGAGCTCCCGGACAGGCCCTGCGGAAAAAACTATCGTGTGAGGTTCCATCACGGGTTTCAAATAGCCCGGGACCAGTTGCGAAGCGTAGTAATCTATGATGGTTGACGTGATTGCCGCATGGTCTGCCCTGCCGGACTTACCCTATTTGTTGCTGGCCTGTCTGATTGTCTATCTGGCATCGGTGGTCCAGGGTGCACTTGGTATGGGTTATGGGCTCGCTGCGACACCCTTGTTGGCCTTGATCGATCCGCTGTTTGTGCCAGTGCCTACCATTATGATCGGCTGTTTGAGTGCGACGATGACCGCGTGGAGAGAGCGGACCGCCATACACTGGGATGAAGTCGGTATCGGAATGCTCGGGCGACTCCTTGGTGCCTTTGGTGCCATCGCTATTCTGTTCAGTGCTGCCAGCAGCGACTATTTCATGTTGGTATTTGGTTTTGGTGTGGCGCTGGCGGTCGTTATATCCCTGCTCGGTTTTGTCCTGCCGCTGACCCGTCTCTCCCTGGTTTCCATGGGTTTTGTCTCCGGTTTGATGGGGACCGTAACCGGCGTCGGCGCTCCACCGATGGCGTTGGTCTATCAGAATCAGAAGCCAGGTGCCGCGCGGCCGACACTGGCTGCTTTTTTCGCCATCGGGTGTCTCACATCGATTGTGTTGCTGTCTGCTATCGGGTGGGTGAAGCTTGGGGATTTTCTGTTAAGCGGCTTGATGTTGCCGGCGATGGTGCTCGGAATTCTGACTGCCGGCAGGCTCACGCTTCAGATCGACAAGCGCTATAAACTGGCCCTGCTAATGGTTGCAGGGCTGGCTGCGGTGATACTGATTACGCGCGGATTGCAGCAGGTCCTTTAAAAAAGATACCTGACAAAGAGTACCAGGCAGCAGGTTTCAGTGCGCCGGGATCAGTCAGCGACGGTAAACGTTGCTTCTATTTCCACACTGGCATTGAGTGGTAAAGCTGCAACGCCGACCGCTGCTCTTGCATGGGACCCTTTTGCGCCGAGCGCTTCCGCCATGAACTCTGAGGCGCCGTTGATGATCTGCGGATGATCATGGAAATCCGGTGTGGATGCGACAAAACCGCCCAATCTGACGCAACGTTCGATTTTCTCGATATCGCCATCGCAGGCAGCTTTTACCTGAGCCAGTATATTGATGGCACAGAGCTTTGCAGCGGCACGCCCCTGCTCAATACTGACGTCTTTGCCTAACAGACCGGTTTGTTGCAAAGCACCATCTTGCATTGGCAGTTGCCCTGAGACAGTTACCAGGTTGCCGACCCTGACATACCCGACATAAGCGGCTAACGGGGCCGGTGCATCTGGAATGGACACGCCCAGCGCGCTCAGTTTGCTGGTGATCGAATCGGCTGAATGTTGTACTGACATGGTGTTTTCCGGGTGTCTGTTGGAGATATCGTGGGCGACAGGTACTATATCAAATTATCACATCGGGTGAGTGGTCATGGCAAAAGTGGAACAACTCTATGCTCTGAAAGCGTACTACCGCGTGGTTTATCTGGATGGACTCGGATTGCCGGTGGAAACCGTTGTTGGCGCCAGTGAGTCATTTGACACTGAATCTCCGGACATGCTCGATGAAGTGTGTCGCTTTATCCAACATGGGATAGATCTGGACTGTCGACGTGTTCTGTTTATGTATGAAGAAAAACCCGATTCGACAAAATCTCCCGATATACCTGAGTCTTGAGACCGGACCAGGCCAAACCTGTATGTCGCTTTTCAATTAACCGATGGAGTAACTGATGCAACAAGATTTGTTTGATAAAGGACTGGCGAAGCGCAAGGCAACACTCGGTGCCGACTATGTTGAGCAGAATCTTTCAAAGTCCGATGACTTTAACCGGCCCTTCCAGGAGGCGATGACCGCCTGGTGCTGGGGGTTCGGCTGGGGTGATGACGCCATCGACGCGAAGACGCGGTCGATGATGAACCTCGCGATGATCGGGGCGCTGGGCAAGATGCACGAGTGGGAAATTCACTGCAACGGCGCACTCAACAACGGCGTCAGCGTCGAAGAGATTCGCGCCATCATCCACGTGGTTGGTATCTATTGCGGCGTGCCGCAATCGCTCGAGTGTTTTCGCGTGGCACGCAAGGTTCTCGAGGAACGCGGCGAGTTGTAGCGTCGTTCAGCCTTCACACCGACTCGAGGGTGAGGTCGGCCTCGCGTGACGCCGCCAGCACCAGCTCCGCGTTCGGGATGTCGTTTGACCGCGCCCGCTCGAGGGCCTGCGCCGGGGTGTGGCCGTGGTCGAGCCAGCGCTGCACGAGTCGTTGCTCGAGTGTGGCCATGCCCGGATTGAGCATGATGGTCATGTCGAACAGGGCGTCGAGTCGGTGCCAGGGCGGGGCATCGAGCAGCAGGTAGTTGCCCTCGACCAACAGGAGATCGTGCGCCGATTCGACCACGCCGGCATCGGGCACGACGCAATCGCGCGCGCGGTCGAACAGCGGGTAGGGCACCGACACCGTAGCGCTTCGCAAGCGCGCGATCAGCTCGACAAATCCCTCGGCGTCGAAGGTGTTCGGCGCCCCTTTTCGGGCGCGCAGCCCGCGCGCGTCCAGCGTGTCGTTGTCGAGGTGATAGCCGTCCATCTGGATCACCTTGGGGGTGAAGCCGCGGCTGGCGAGGTCGGCCTCGAGCGCGCTCGCCACAGTCGACTTGCCTGCGCCGGGTGGGCCGGCAAGTGCGACGATGAAGCGGTCGTGAGTCTGTGCGCGCTTGCCGATCGCGTCGAGCAAGGCCACACGGTTCACGCGACCTGGGCCTCGGAGGGCGGCTCCTTGGCACCGGTCATGAAAGCCACCGCGTCAGACATCGAATAGTCCTTCGGGTTGATGACGCAGAGCCGACGACCCAGACGGTGGATGTGGATACGGTCAGCGACTTCGAAGACGTGCGGCATGTTGTGTGAGATCAGCACGATCGGCATGCCGCGCGTTTTCACGTCCTGAATCAGGTCGAGTACCTTGCGGCTCTCCTTCACGCCCAGCGCCGCTGTCGGCTCATCCATGATCACCACTTTGGACCCGAACGCTGCGGCGCGCGCGACGGCAACTCCCTGGCGCTGGCCACCAGAGAGGGTCTCGACCGCCTGGTTGATGTTCTGGATTGTCAGCAGGCCGAGATCGGAAAGCTTCTGTCTGGCCTGCGTTTCCATCGCCGCGCGATCGAGCTTGCGAAACCACCGGCCGAGCACGCCCGGACTGCGGATCTCGCGGCCCATGAACATGTTGTCGGCGATCGAGAGCGCTGGCGAGAGCGCAAGATTCTGGTAGACCGTTTCGATCCCGAGCTCTTTCGCCGCCTGCGGGGAGGCGAAGTGGACCGGTTGCCCGTCGAGCCGAATCTCACCTTCGTCGGGTTGAATGGCACCGGAGAGGGCCTTGATCAGGGTCGACTTACCGGCCCCGTTGTCGCCGATCACGGCGAGCACCTCGTTGGGGTAGAGGTCGAAGTCGGCCCGGTCGAGTGCCACGACGCGACCGTAGCGTTTGACCAGTCCGCGTGTGGAAAGCACTGCGTTGTCCATCACCCTGCCACCTTGCGGATCCACTGATCCACTGCCACTGCTGAAATGATGAGGATGCCGATCAGGAGATAGGTCCACTGTGCGTCGGCACCCGCCATGCGCAACCCGAGTTCGAACACGCCGACAATCAGCGCACCGAAAAAGGCCCCGAGAATGGAGCCACGGCCGCCAAACAACGAGATCCCGCCGATCACCACGGCCGTGATCGATTGGATGTTGCCGATCTGGCCGGTCGAGAGTGAGGGCGAGATGCTGCCGAAGCGCCCGATCATGACCCAGCCCGCGAGTGCGCAGATGAGGCCGGCCAGCGCGTAGACCGAGATCAGCGTGCGGTCGACCTGGACACCGGCGAGCTCGGCCGCTTCGGGGTCGTCACCAACGGCGTAGACGTGTCGTCCCCAGGCGGTGTGTTTCAGGACGTAGGCGAGTACGAACACCAACACACACATCGCGATCACGCCGAGCGTGATGGTGGCGTCGGCGATCTTGAATTTGGTGCCGAAGAGTTGCAGGAACGCGGCTTGCGCTTCGACGTCTTGCGAGCGAATGGTTTCGTTCGCCGAGTAAATGTAGTTGGCGGCGAGCACGATCTGCCACATGCCGAGCGTCACGATGAAGGGCGGCAGCTTGGGCTTGGCGACCAGCCAGCCGTTCACCGCGCCCATCAAGGTGCCGGCGGCGAGGCCACACAACACCGAAACCACCGGTGGCAGTCCGTAGCGGAAGGTGAATTGCCCCATCACCACCGAACACAAGACAGCGATGGCCCCAACGCTCAAGTCGATGCCGGCGGTCAGGATGATCAGGCTCTGCGCCGCAGCCAGAATGCCGACGATCTGCACCTGTTGCAGGATGAGCGTGAGCGCAAAGGGCGAGAAAAACTTCGAACCGAGCAGAGCGGCAAATACCGCGAGCGATACCAGCAATACCACCAACGGCACGACGGCGGGGGTGCGGTGCAGGGCGTGTTGTATTCGCTCAACCAGGGTTTGGCGCTCGTCGCCGAACGAGGCGACCTGGGTAGCGCTGTTGCCGAGCTCAGCCTCGAAATCCGAACCGGCGTTGTTGTGGGGGTCGGCCATGTCGTGGTGTCCGTCCGGGCGTGGTCAGTCAGAGAGTGGCAAAAAGGGCGACAGTTGTCGCCCT
>CALDHJ010000097.1 GCA_937941555.1 uncultured Granulosicoccaceae bacterium
ATATGCGGATTTCTTCGTAGACACGCTTGCGGATCACCCATTGGTCGCCCGGTTTGGTCATGAACTTTACCCGCAGGATCATCGCGCTGTCCTGCATCTCGATGACGCCTTGCGATTTGAGCGGCTGCAGGAAATCGCTCCCGATTACGGGATCATCCAGCAATTCCTGCCCCAGCTTCTTAATCAGCTTGCGCACCTTTTCGACATCCGTGTCATAGGTCACGCGCAGCGGCAGTTTCATGATCACCCAGTCGCGGCTGTAGTTGGTGAGCTTCGGGATCTCGCCGTAGGGAATGGTGTGCACCAGGCCGCGGTGGTGGCGCAAGCGCAAAGAGCGCAGGGAAATTTTCTCGACCGTGCCCATGGTGCCGCCGACGTCGATGTACTCCGCCACGCGAAAGGCGTCGTCAGCGAGAAAGAACAGCCCGGAGACGATGTCCTTGACCAGCGTCTGCGCGCCGAAGCCGACCGCGAGACCCACCACCCCGGCACCCGCGAGCAGCGGCGCGATATTGATGCCGATCGCATCGAGCGAGACAAACACCGCAACCAACACGATCAGAGCCTTCGATGTCTTCTCGATGATCGGAATCAGCGTCGCCGTGCGCGACAAGCCCACACCGCCCATGTCGCCGCCACCGTCGTCACCGGATTCGCTGTTGCCGGTTTCCGCCGACAAAGTTCGCCGCGCCCAGATGTTGACGATCTCCCACGCGACATACGCCATGAGGAAAATGATCAACAACTCGAGCACGCGCCCCGCTGCCAATACACCAAGCCCGGCTTCGGCGAGACCACGGAAATCAAAGCCCCACATGATCGCAAGGCTGGTGATCACGATACCGATCAGAAAGACACGCCCGACCCGGAGCAAGCCACGCTGCATCAGAATGTGAGCTTCGGCCGCCTTGCCGCTCTGCTCATCGGAGGCCCGCGTGCCGAGTGCGACGATCAGATTCACGTTCGCGTCGAAGGCCGGCCACAGCAGGATCACGAAGAAGGTGAGGTAGACAGCAGCCGTGGAATAGAGGGCGAGATCCGTGGTGTTGATCACGATCTGCACCAGCGCATACTTCAGCGCCACCAATACCATCGCAATCACGGGCCAGCTGCGTGCGAATCGCCGCGCCTCTTCCGACATCTCGCCGCCTATGAAGGTCTTGATGCGATTCTGGTTCTCGAGCAACACATCGGTCAACGCGCGCCGGTTGAGCCAGATCACCAGCATCACAAACGCGTACATCGCAAGGTTGACCGGAAACGCATAGGGGCCCACGGCGTTCAGACCACCGTGATTGCGGTTGGCAATCGACAATACGAACACGGTGTGGTGCACGGCGACGATCAGCCCGGCCAATCCTGCAAAACTCCATATGATCCAGCGGGCCCGCTCGGGGCTGGTTTCACAAAACCGCATGCCATCGGTGTTGGGCGAAAACAGAAACCGCATGACGACATAACCAATCCAGACACTGGCCGTGATCGTCAGAGTGGAGTCACCGATTTGCAGCAACAGCCCTCTGTTATACAGCGAGGCCCATACCGCGTGGCCGGCACCGAGGAACGCGAGCACACCCAGAATATCAATACACAGCCGCGAATAGATGATGCGCAATACGCTGCCAAGCGTGTAGCCGATCTCGTCAAACAGCGCCTGCTTTCGCCGACGGAACAATCGCGCCACAAGCCGCTCCGCCAGTACACTGACACCCAAGGCAATGAACAAAGTCACAACAAAGCGGCCCAGACCGACGGACTGGATCGACCGATCGAAATCGGCCTGCGCGCGGGACCACAGCGTCGGAACCGTGTTGAAGGCGCCGAGATTTTCCTTGGCCGTCTCGACAAAACTGCGCAGCCCGCCGAGCAGTGAGGCGACGACAGACCCCCCTTCCTGCGCGCTGGAGGCCTCGGTGGCAACGGCGTCGAGTCGCTCGATCAGCAGCTGCCGAACCGCATCGTCATCCAGGCGCGACACCAACTCACGCACGGCCGCGGGCGATTCCAGTGTCGCTGTTGAAACCGGTTCACTGGTGTCGCCGGAGGCGGATGTCGTGGTCGATGGTATTCCCTCCGCGTGCGCCGGGGCAGCCAACACCAAAGCTGCAAAGAACAAGACGTAGAACAGTCGAAACAGCGAGAGGGTATTCATGCTGGTAATCCGATGGGGTCAATACGCAACTGTGGCGCCAGCCGACCAGTGTACTGCACCCGATTCCGGCCAGGCTGTAAATTATCGTAAAGGACTCACCTCGATCGGCCCGGTGATCAGGCCGGTCGATCACGCTGTTCAGTTTGCCTGAACACAGATCAGGACAGGAGCAGTTTCAGACGGCGTGAGCGGGCCCGCGCCGCGTGTGACACCAGCACAGCACAGCCTCGCTACCCGACACCACACGGCAGCCCGCGCGCACCGACCACGCCACCTATACTGATTGCGTTCATTCAGGATCAAGTAACGTGTTCGAAACTGCCAGTTTGCTCGTCGTCATCAGCGCCCTTTTCGCCTGGATCAACGACCGCTTCATTCGGCTGCCAACGACGATCGGCATCATGGTCATCGCCATGGCGTTCTCCGTTTTGCTGCTCGCGCTCGGGGCGGCCGGCACACTGGATCCCCTCCGGCTCGGCGCCGACTGGCTGACGGAAATCGACTTCAAACGCACGCTGATGGACGGCATGCTCGCCTTCCTGCTCTTCGCCGGCGCCCTTCATGTCGACTTGAAACGCCTGGTGCAGAGCCGTCTGATCATCGGCCTGCTCGCGACCGCCGGTGTACTGATATCCACGACCTTGATCGGGCTTGCGAGCTACCTGCTGTTCCAGGCCATCGGCCAGCCAGTGCCCTTTCTCTATTGTCTGGTATTCGGCGTGATCGTCTCACCGACCGACCCGGTTGCCGTTCTCGGCATCCTGAAAACCGCCGGGGCGCCGAAATCGCTCGAAGTGAAAATCGCCGGCGAATCCCTCTTCAACGACGGCGTGGCCGTCGTGCTCTTCATCGCCCTGCTCGGCATCGTCACCGGGGCCGGGGAAGCAAGCGCCGGGGCCATTGCGCAGCTGTTTGCCATCGAGGTGATTGGCGGTGTCGTGCTGGGCGCGGTGACCGGCGGTCTCTGTTGGCTGCTGCTGCTGCGCATCGACAACTACACCGTGGAGATTCTGCTCACCCTCGCGCTGGTCATGGGCGGATACAGCCTTGCCCAGAAGCTGCACGTATCCGGGGTACTGGCCATGGTGATCGCCGGATTGATGATCGGCAATCCCGGTCGCGACAACGCCATGAGCGACAAGACCCAGGCCCACCTCGATACCTTCTGGGAACTCATCGATGAAATTCTGAATGCGGTGCTGTTCCTGCTGATCGGGCTGGTGATGATGTTGCTGCCGCTCGACCCGATGGCACTGCTCGCAGGACTGGTGCTCGCGCTGGTCACACTCGCGGCGCGCTGGATCGCGGTCAGCCTCGCAACGCGCGTGCTCCGCTTGAAAACCGCCATTCACCCGAAACTGGTCACGCTGCTGACCTGGGGCGGATTGCGCGGCGGCATTTCCGTCGCACTCGCGCTGAGCCTGCCCGAGAGCCCGTGGCGAAACCTCCTGGTCACCGCTACCTACGTCATCGTGGTGCTGTCTATACTCACGCAAGGCCTGTCGATAAAAGGCCTGATTTCCGCTGTTTTCGCCGACAGCCAACAGTCGACACCCGATCGCTGAACCAGACAGGATTCTGACCCATGCGACACACTCGCCGACACGTGCTAAAAGTCGCTCTGAACGCCCTGCTGCTCGCCAGTGCGCCTGCTGTGGCGTCGGTCAATCCGGCCGGTGGCGAGGAAGTGTGGGTGCTGCTCAACCCGGAAAAACAACGCCTGCAGGTCATGCGCGGTGCCAAGGCCATCGTGTTGTACAACAACGTTTCCTGGGGACGAGGCGGTGTGGGTTTGAAAACCCGGGTCGGTGACAACGTCACACCGATCGGTGAGTTTCGGGTTCGCTGGATCAACGAAGACAGCCGGTTTCGCACCTTTTTCGGTTTTGACTACCCGACGCCCCAATACGCCCAACTCGGCCTGTTGCGCGGCGACCTCGACGACCAGCAATACGGTCGCATCATCGAGGCCCGGCGCAGCGGCGATGTCCCGCTGCAAAATACCCGACTTGGCGGAGCGCTCGGCATCCACGGCATCGGCAATGGCGATGCCGCGCTTCACAACGCGACCAACTGGACCCAAGGGTGCATCGCGTTGAACAACGATCAGATCGACCACCTTGCGCAATACATCAAGGTCGGCACACGCGTCGTCATCAAGCCCTGACGCACGCCCCGAAGATTTTCAAGCAGGTGCGCCTCCAGCGACTACGCTTGTCTGTCATTCCCTCGACAAATGGAGAGCTCCGATGAAACCGGTACGTTTGGCTGTTGCGCTGTTCGCGATTGGGACCGTGGCTGGCTGTGCAAGCACTGCCAACACTGAAACCTTGATGAAGGAAATCCAGGCTGCGCAGGCGACAGCCCAGACTGCACTGGACGCTGCAAACGCGGCCAACGCAACCTCCACCAAGGCAAACTCCGAGGCGATCAAGGCCAAGACTGCTGCCATCAAGGCAACGACAGCCGCTGAAAAAGCGCAGGCGAGCAGCGACAAGAATCGCGAGGAATTCGCCGAGATGCTCGATCGCATGTTCAAGAAAAGCATGCTCAAGTAAACGCGGAACACCGCACGAAAAAACCGGCCTCCAGGGCCGGTTTTTTTTGTCCTCGATTTGTCGGGCCGGTCAGCCGCTTCCGCTCAGCGGTACGGCCGTGGGCACGCCATCCGCCCGCTCGAGAATGGCGCGAAGCGCCGGAATATTGACGCGCGATTGCACCCCCTCTGAGCGCGCCACCGTCACGACGACCTCCCGCAGCAATGCCGAGGGCTCCCGCGCTTCCTCGTCGAGCGACTGGTGGGCCTCAATAAACCAGGTGCCGTGGTGCTGCGCGAGCTTCACCGGCTGGTTGACCAGGTGCACCGGCGTGTTGACCGGCACGGTGTCGAAGAGCGTCTCGATGTCTTCGGGATACATCCGCAGGCAGCCATGGGTGACCCGCATTCCGACCCCCCAGGGCTTGTTGGTGCCGTGGATCAGGTAACCCGGAATATTGAGCCGCAGCGCGTGCTGACCCAGCGGATTGTCCGGTCCGGCCGGCACCATTTTTGGCAGTGGATCGCCGTCTGCCGCATGCTCTGCCCGAATCGATTCGGGCGGATACCAATTGGGGTCTTTCTGTTTGCGCACGATTCGCGTGGTGCCAAGCGGCGTTTCCCAGTCAACCCGGCCGACACTGACCGGGTGGGTCGATACCATCCGTCGACCGTCGCGCTCAGCGTAGCGATACAAACGCATTTCCGGCAAATTCACGACGATGCCATCACGCGGTGCCTCGGGCAGGATATACCGCGTGGGCAAAACCACCTCGGTGCCAGCCCCTGGCAACCAGACGTTGAGATCCGGGTTGGCAGAGACAATCTCATCCCGGCCGACCCCGTTGCGGCGTGCAATATCCACCAGCGTATCGCTGCTCAGCGCGACGTCCCGCCCGATGGCGCCGATGATCGCCATGTCGTCAGGCGGCAGCAGGTACTCGCTGGCAACGGCAACAGGTGCGGGCAATAACGGCGCTGCGGCAAGTGCCAGCTTCGCGCGTAGGAACTGACGGCGGCTGATTCGCCGTGCGGCGATGGACTCTGAATTCATGACACTGACGCTCATTCAACGCTCTGTCTGACGCACGGCAATCACAGGTCGTGCCGCAAACCGAAAGTATAGTTCGGGCCGCGCACACGAGGGTGACAGCGACCCGACGCGCCGCTTTGGCTCACTGTTTGCGTGTTTGTGGGCACAAATACTACGCATTCACCGATTCCCGAGCCCGAATCATCTGCGCGAGCGCGGCGATTCGGTGGCGGACGGCCACAGGGTAAGCAATGAGCCATTTCAGACTGACCACAAGTCTCTTCGCATTTGCGGTGACAGGTGGCAGCG
>CALDHJ010000098.1 GCA_937941555.1 uncultured Granulosicoccaceae bacterium
CAGATCTGCACCACCAACTGCCCGCCGCAAGCCATCCTGCCCGAGAAGCAGACGCTGCGCGGGGTCGAACGCTGGTATGTCGACTTCGACAAGTGCATTCCCTACTTCGTCGAGAACCACGGTTGCGGTATCTGCATCGGCGTCTGCCCCTGGAGCGAAGAAGGCCGCGGCGATTCGCTGATCCAGAAGATGCTGGCCAAACGCGAAACCACCACTGCCTGAGGGCGCATCCAGCGCACCGCACGATCGCAGTACACACATGCGCCAACCAACGATCTCTGCCCGCGGGCGGGCATTTCACGCGGCTCGCAGCCGCCGCAAGGCGTAAGATGCGGGCTCCCCATCAGGCAACAGGGTCAGCGCAATGGACACGCCGGAATTGATCGACTCGATGCGCACGTGGCGCCGCCACCTGCACCAGCACCCCGAGTTCGGTTTCGAGGAAGCCGAGACGGCGCGATTTGTTGCCCAAAAGCTGCGTGAATTCGGCTTTGATGAGATCGAGACCGGAGTAGGCGGCACCGGCGTGGTGGCAACGCTTCGCCGCGGCACGGGCGACCGCACCATTGCGCTACGCGCCGACATGGATTGCCTGCAGATCGAGGAGACCACGAACCTCCCCTACGCCTCCTCCAAGCCCGGCCTGATGCACGCCTGCGGCCACGACGGCCATACCACGATCCTGCTCGGTGCCGCGGCGACGCTCGCGCGCGACGGCGGCTTCGACGGCACCGTGCGCTTTGTGTTCCAGCCTGCAGAGGAATGGGGCCAGGGCATGAAGGCGATGATCCGCGACGGCCTCGGGTCACGCTTGCCGTTTGATGAAATCTACGGCCTGCACAACAAACCCGGTCTGCCGGTCGGGTCATTTGAGACACGCACCGGCGCCTACATGGGCGCCGAAGATGGCTTTCGTATTACCGTGCGCGGCGCGGGTGGCCACGCCTCGCGACCACACGACTGCCGCGACGCCATCGTCTGCGCGTGCGCGATTGTCAGCGCGCTGCAGAACATCGTCTCCCGGACTGTCGACCCCGCCGAGCTGGCTGTGGTGTCGGTCACCGCCATCAGTGGCGACAACGTGGTCAATGCGATCGCGGGCGAAGCGCGCATCAGCGGCGACTGCCGGCACTTCGACGACGCCGTCAGCCAACGCATCGAGGCGGCCATGCGCCGCATCGCAACGGGCATCGCCGCCGCGCACGATTGCACGGTCGAGATCGACTACGACCGCGTGTTTGTCCCGCTCGTCAACGCAGCAGAACCCGCTGCACACGCGCTCGACGCTGCAACCGCCGTGTTCGGCGCGGACAAGGTCGACAGCGACGCCCCGCGCATGGGCGCGTCCGAAGATTTCGCGCGCGCCCTGCAACTCGCGCCCGGTGCGTTCGTGTTCATCGGCAACGGCGACAGCGCCGCGCTCCACAACGCGGAGTTCGATTTCAACGACGACGCGCTCGAACCCGGCGTTCAGTGGTTCACCGAACTGGTGCGACGCCGCCTACCGGAAAGCGTTTGACCCACAGCGCGGCGCGTGGGACTACCGGGTCTGTCTTGTGGTGTGGGTTAAACGTGTCTCACGACAGGCCCCCGGCAGCGAGCCGAATCAGCGCAGCTGACAGGTAGACTCAGGCTGATCGATTCCCAGGGTATCGACGTAGTGCGTCGGGTGCAGAAACTTGGGCATGGGCGCAACCGCAATGACAGCGTCAGCGGAGCCGAGCAGAATCGGCTGGCGCAGCTGATTGTTCCACTGCCGGATAGAGCCACGCGTGCCCTTGTACAGGTCCACTTGCGAGGCCGGGTCGCTGAGAATTGACAAGACATCAAGCGGCACGTCAGCCGCCAGCGTACCGACACTGTTGGCGATCAGCTTGACCGCGGCCCAGGCGGCAAATTCAACGTCCGTCATCGCCGCGCGTCCATGCAACCGGGGATAATCTGCGAATGCACGATAGCGTTCGTTCAATTGTGGCGCGCCGTAGCGCTCGAGCGCATAGTGCCAACCCGACGCTTTGAGACCAACATCACCGACCACGGGTCTGGGCCTGCGGGTGCTGTACTGCACATAGCGACCGTAGTCGCCATCTGAATCGATCACGGCAACAGCATCGTACGACAGACCGCCGGTCAGAAATTCCGGTGTGTTCTTGTCGCGGTCGTCGGGGTGATGCGACAGCGAGAACTCGCGCACTGCCTCCACCGTCGCCCCGAACTTCCTGAGACTCGCGGTCAAGGTCTCGGCGCGCGCCGCGTCCTGATCGCTCGGGCCACGCACCACCAGAATCTTGCGCCACCCGCGAAACACCAGGAATTGCCCGAGCGCATCGAAGTACATCCTATCGGACGGGATCGTGTGAAACAGGGTCGGCAGACACAGCGCGTCGCGCAGGTAGGCGTCGCTGTGCCGGACATTCACCGTCGCACGCCCCAGGCGGTCGGCCTCGGTCGCTACGCGCTCCATCAGGGACAAGGGCAGGTCGAGAACAAGCAGACTGCCCTTGGGTGCGGCGTTCAATTGGGGTGCGATTGCTGTGACCGGGTCGAGCGACAGGGTCCCGAGTTGCGTTGTGATCCCCAGGGTGTCGAGCAAGGTCGCCGACTCATGCAGCGCCAAAGCCACGGCACGGTCCACCGGCCGGCTGACCTTGACGGCGATCCCCGCAAAACTCTGGCTGCTCTCCTGCCTTGCGACCTCCGAACGCGCCTCGGTCGCATCGCTGACAACCGTGATCTCGAGCACACGTGCCGACACCGGCGATGCGTACAGCAACGCGAGACACAACACCGCAACGCAGCGACTCATTCGAGGATCTCCACAGCGTGCGGCACGAGACCGGTGCGGCTGGTTCGGATGGGCCGCTCTCGCGCCACGTCGATGATGGTCACATCGTCGGACAAGCCGTTGAGCACGAACAGGTGCTCGCCGTCGGGCGTCAGCGCGAGCCCCCAGGGACGCCGACCTACCAGTATGTATTTGCGTATTTCTCGACTCTCGGCGTTGACAAAGACCACGTGGTTGGCAGAGCCCAGCGCGACGAAGGCAGTTTCCTGCTGTGCGTCAAAGAGGATATCCACCGGCGTCAATTGCTCGACCCGAAATCCGCGCGGCGCGAAAACCACCTCTCCGTCCTTCTGATAGGTGTTCAGGTCGAAGATCTCGACCCGGCTTCCCATCTCGCTCGACACCCAGAGCTCATCGCCCCGAAGCGCCAATCGCCGCGGGCGCAAGCCCGTCACCAGGCGGTGAATCGGCTGATAGCTTTCACCATCGTAGACATGTACCAGATTGGCGTTTTCCGAGGCGATGAAGATTCGGGCGCCGTCGTCACTGAGCGCGACACCGTCCGGCTCGAGTCCGGTCGCCAGTGTCGCGAGTACGCCGCCGGTTGACGTGTCGAGCACCATGGCGCTCGAGTGACCTTCGTTCGAGACGATCAGACGACCACTTGATGCGTGCAAGGCGAGCGACATGGCACCGGGCACATCGGGAATTTCCCGAACGATCTCGCGCCGGCCAACATCAAACTCGATCACCTTGTGATCGTCCGAGCAGGCGATGAAAAGCGTCTGGCCACTTGCACCTTGGGCCATGCCACGCGGCCGCCCACACAAGGCGACGACATCGGTAGTCGCGCCGGATCGGTCCATGAAGTGCAGATTGCCAGAGCGCTCGTTGCTGATGACAACAGTGTCGGGCAGCGCCTCGGACGGCACCGCACATGCCAGGATGATCACCACAAAGGCGATGGCACGACACACAGGCAGATCGACACAAATCACGGCAGCGGCCCTGCAGGTGACCTCACGCAACGCGGTACACCGACGTCGCACAACCGCAGCGATCAGAGCGTAGGTTCGGTCACGGTGAGTTCGAAAGCCGCGTACCAGGCAGCCAGGTGTTTGATGTCTTCGATCGAGAGGCCTTTTGCAATGATGCTCATGCGCCGGTCCTCACGCAGGCCCTTCTGATAGTCGACAAGCGCCTTTTCCAAATAGTAGGCACTCTGACCCGCGAGGTTCGGTGACTCAGGGTCTCTGGATATCCCGTTCTTGCCGTGGCACACAGAACACTGCGCGGACAGCGCCTTGCCCCGCAACAGGTCGGTGGCCATTGCGGGTGAGCTCAGGAGCAGCACGACCACGCACACAACAGTCTTGTTCAATGTCTTCCCCAGATCCGAGCCCCGGCATATAGCGCCGGGACTCGCCCTTCAACGCGTTATCAGGAACCGTCGTAGGAGATGCGGTAGATCGCACCGGCGTAGTCATCAGACACCAGCAGCGAGCCGTCTTTCATCTGTGTGACCGACATCGGGCGACCGTCGTACTCGCCGTTCTCGTTCAGCCATCCCTCAGCAAAGGGCACCATGGTGGCGTTGCCTTCCTCGTCGATCGACGTGAACATGATCCGCGCCCCGCAGGGCACCGTGCGGTTCCAGGATCCGTGCTGAGCCGAGAAGATGCCGTTCTTGTATTTTCCCGGAAACTGTTTTCCGGTGTAGAAGGTCATGCCGAGGTCGGCGCAGTGTGCGGTGGTTTCAACCGCCGGGTGCACAATCCCCTCCGGTACTTCCTGCTTGTCGTAGCCGAAATCCGCGACCCGCGTGGTGCCACCACCAAACCACGGGTGACCGAAGTGTTGGCCCGGAGCCGTTTGCCGATTGAGCTCGCCCGGCGGAATGTCGTCACCCATGCCGTCAACCTGGTTGTCGGTCCACCAAAGCTCACCGGTAACGGGGTGAAAATCGTGGCCGACCGAGTTGCGAACGCCGTAGGTGTAGACCTCGCGCCCGGAACCATCGCGGTCCATTCGGATAATGCCACCGATGCCCCACTTGTCATACAGGGCTGCTTTCTCGGGGGGCGCGACATTGAAGGGCTGCCCAAGCGAGATATAGAGCTTGTTGTCAGGACCGATGTCTACGACCCGCGCGGTGTGGTTGTAGCTCTCCTCTTCCACAGGGATCAAC
>CALDHJ010000099.1 GCA_937941555.1 uncultured Granulosicoccaceae bacterium
GACGTTCAGATCCGAGGCATGCATGGGACGCAATCGCACAACCCCGGAGGACAGGGGCGCATCAACCGGCATTCAGTGTGCGCTCCAGGCGTTTGAGCGCCTCCCACGCCGGGCGTTTGAGGGCGGGATCGGCGGAAAAGCGATCGGGATGGGCAATGATCTCGGTATGGCCACCGCGTCCGGCCAGCGCATCGCGCCACCCTGCCTCATCTCCCTCAGAAGAGAGAATCAACAGGGTATGTTGAGTAACGGACAGAAGGTCATTCGGCGCGCTGACAAGGCCGATCGCGCAGTCCAGGCGAGAGACCTGAATGGCAGCCAGCATCCGGTCGAGCACATCAGTCGATGCGCCGTCGAGGGGGCTGCAACTGAGCACCGCCAAGACCGGCGAATCGACGACCGCCTGCCAGGAGACGGCGGAATCGTAGGGAGTGGACTCGGCTGGTTCCGCCGGTGCAGAGCGACGCACCCAGCGGTCGACGCCCATTGCGTCAAGCCAGGCCGCATGCGGGTGCACCCCTGCCATGTCAGCCGCCGCTGCGTTGCCGACGCAAGCGGCGAAAACGTGTCCAGACTGTGAGCGCCGGGCCCGACAGTGCATAGAGCGCAAAACCCCCAAAGAGGACTTTCGGCGGGTCGATGGAGGCCATCGCGTAAATCAACACAAGTATCAGGGTTGCAAAAAAAGGCAACTGCTTGTGATCGCCGATGTCTTTGAAGGAGTAATAGGCGAAGTTGCTGACCATCAACAGGCCGGTCACGGCGGCAACAGCGATCGACACAACCACGAGCGAGTCGCCCGCGATGCCGAGGTCGTGCATGACCCAGACATAGGTCACAAGCAATCCGGCAGCGGCCGGCGACGCAAGCCCTTGGAAAAAGCGCTTGTCGAGCGTGCTGGTGGTGACGTTGAAGCGCGCGAGCCGCAGCGCGGCGCACGCAGTAAACACGAAGGCGACGATCCAGCCCAGTTGGCCCAAGCCGTGACCGGGTGCGAACTTCAGCGACCAGAGGTACACCACAAGCGCCGGACCCGCCCCGAAGGACACCATGTCGGCAAGTGAGTCGTACTCGGCGCCAAAGGCTGACTGGGTGTTGGTCATGCGCGCGATGCGCCCGTCGAGTCCGTCGAAGACCATTGCCGTGAGGGTTGCGATCGCGGCCTTGTCGAAATGGCCATCGAGCGCGGCGATGATCGCGAAAAAGCCCGCGAACAGCGCCGACGTGGTGAAGAGATTCGGCAGCAAGTAGATGCCTCGCCGCGGCTTGGCTCCGCCCACCGGGTCGCCCGATGGGCCATCTCCCTGATCGCCCGACGGGCCGACGCCGCTCACACTTTCAAGGCCGATTCGCCGCGCGCGATCCCGACCACGCCCGAGCGCACGACTTCGAGAATCTGCTCGGACGGCACAGCGGCGAGGAAGGCGTCGATCTTTCCGCTGTCGCCGGTGACTTCGACAACGTAGGTCGAATCGGTCACGTCAACGATCTTGCCGCGGAAAATCGCAACCAGCCGCGTTGCCTCTTCTCGCTGGCTGCCGACCGCACGCAACTTGACCATCATCAATTCGCGCTCAACATGGGGCGTCTCGGTGTAGGTCACCAACCGGACCACGTCGATGAGCTTGTCGGTCTGCTTGGCAATCTGCTCGACCACGGTGTCGTTGCCGTAGGTCACGATTGTCATGCGCGACAGCGACGGGTCGTCGGTTGGTGCGACGGTCAACGACTCGATGTTGTAGCCGCGCGCGCTGTAGAGGCCGGCCACACGCGAGAGGGCTCCGGATTCGTTTTCAATCAACAAGGAGATGATGTGGCGCATGCTCAGGAAAACTCACTGCGGCGTGGGTTGAGGCGCATCTGGTGGTGCCCTTTGCCCTGTTCGATCATGGGGTAGACGTTCTCTTCGGTGTCGATTCGAAAATCGAGGAAACAGAGGCGGTCCTTCTGCGCGATGGCCTCGCGCAACGCACCTTCAACGTCACCAGGCTTGTCGATCACCATGCCGACATGGCCGTAGGACTCGACCAGCTTGACGAAATCCGGCAGCGCATCGACGTAGGAGCTGGAGTAGCGCGATTCGTAGGTGAACTCCTGCCACTGTCGCACCATGCCGAGGTAGCCGTTGTTGAGGTTAAGAATGTTGAACGCAACGCCATACTGTTTGCAGGTCGAGAGCTCCTGAATGCACATCTGCACACTGCCCTCACCCGTCACGCAGGCGATTTCGGCATCGGGGTGGGCAAAGCGCACGCCCATCGCCGCCGGCAGACCGAAGCCCATGGTGCCAAGGCCACCCGAATTGATCCAACGCCGCGGCTGGTCGAAGCGGTAGAACTGGGCCGCAAACATCTGGTGCTGACCGACATCGGAGGTGACGAAAGCCTGGCCTTCGGTGAGCTCGCAGTATTTTTCGACAACGTACTGCGGCTTGATCAGATCGCTGTTGCGATCGTAGTTGTAGGAGTTGACCGCCTGCCAGGATTTGATCTGATCCCACCATTGCGACAACGGCTCCGGATCGGGGCGGCGGTTTGTCTCGGACAACACGGCCAGCATGTCGTCGAGCACATGCCCGGTGTCGCCCACGATCGGCACTTCGACCGGAAAGTTCTTCGCGATATTCGACGGATCGACATCGATATGGATGACGCGCGCATAGGGACAGAAGGTGTCGATCTGGCCGGTCACGCGGTCATCGAAGCGCGCGCCGACCGCGAGCAACACATCGCACTCGTGCATGGCCATGTTTGATTCGTAGGTGCCGTGCATCCCGAGCATGCCGATGAACTGGTCGTCGCTCGCCGGGTAGCAGCCGAGACCCATCAAGGTATTGGTTACCGGGTAGCCCAGCTCGCGACTCAGCGCGGTCAGCTGGCTGCTGGACTCACCGAGTATCACACCGCCACCGGCGTAGATCATCGGCTTCTTGGCCGACAACAGCAGGTCGACAGCGCGCCTGATGTCGCCACTGATACCGGCAGTGGCCGGTTTGTAGGACCGCATCTCGATCTCGGCCGGGTACTCGAAAGGGATGCGCACCTTGGGGTCGGTGAGGTTCTTCGGGATGTCGATCACGACCGGACCGGGTCGACCGGTGGTTGCGATGTGGAACGCCTTCTTGATCGTCGTCGCGAGATTCTCCAGCGAGTCGACGAGAAAGTTGTGCTTCACGCAGGGCCGCGAAATCCCGATGATGTCGCACTCCTGGAACGCGTCGGTGCCAATCATCGCCTGGGGCACTTGTCCGGTGATGACCACCAGCGGAATGGAATCGGTGTAGGCGGTGGCCAGACCCGTGACCGCATTGGTCGCGCCAGGCCCGGATGTCACCAGACAGACACCCGGTTTGCCGGTCGAACGCGAGTAGCCGTCGGCCGCGTGGGTTGCACCTTGCTCGTGGCGAACCAGAATGTGTTTGACGGCTTCTTGTTGATAGAGTGCGTCGTAGATGTGCAGTACCGCCCCACCCGGGTACCCGAAGATGTACTCCACCTCCTCGGCTTCGAGGCATTTGAAGAGTATTTCTGCGCCGCTAAATTCCACACTGGACCTCTATCTGTGTTTGACCATGGTGCTGAAAAAACCGTCGAGACGCGGCCCGGAACCACTCGAGGAGCCACTCGCCCGCACGGCACGACATGCCAGCTACCCGGCAGGCGATCCGCTCGATGAGCGCGCCCTTACCTGACGATATGCGAACGAGCAAGTCTATAACGATTCGTCAAGCCGATACAGCCAAGATGGGTCAGATCGCACGGTCAATCCGGCATTTCCGCACGGGTCTGCGCCACGGCTGTTCTATGGCGCTGATCTGTGTGGCCAGCACGCTCGGCGGAACAGGCTCGCACGCGGCAACGCCCGAGCTCGGTGGCCATGCGAGCACGCGTGCGATGGAGACACTCGGCCAAGACATCGCGCGAGCATTACGCGAGCGCGAGGAGACGCTCGGCGATGCCGTGACACTGAGCTACCTCGAAGGGCTGATCGGGCAACTGATCGGCGCCAATGCGCTGCCTGTCACCGTGCCATCACTCACAGTGTTTCGCAGTCCGGCCGTGAATGCCTTCGTCTTGCCCGGCGGCCACATGGGCATCAACGCCGGCCTGTTGCTCGCGGCACCCAATGAAAGCGCGCTCGCCTCCGTCCTCGCACACGAGATCGCCCACCTTTCTCAACGCCACGTCGAGCGACGCTTCTCGCGCCAGTCCGGCGTAAACCTCGCGACACTCGCTGGGCTGATCGCAGGTGCCCTGGTCGTGCGTGACAACCCGGATGCTGCGCAAGCGGCAATCTACTCGGGCCTGGCAGCGTCAGTACAACAGCAACTTGACTACAACCGGGCGCACGAACAGGAAGCGGATCGCATTGGCCAGAAGCTGCTCGAGAATGCCGGATTTCGATCGGCAGGCACGGCCGAAATGTTGCAACGCATGTCGAACCTGAGCGCGGTCAATTTCCGTGGCGGAATCGAATACCTCCAGACCCACCCCCTGACGCCCAACCGTATCGGCGAGGCCTGGGATCGCGCAAAGCAGGCAACAGGACGGTCGAAACCAACCGCCGAGGACGCGGCGAGCTTCTCACTCGTGCAAGCGCGAATTGCCACCCTGCTCGGCCAACCCCGGGTCCCTACGCCGGCCGACGGCTATGCCCGTGCACTGGCATCCCTTGAGCGTGATCCCGCACGCAGCGTCACACAGCTCGACGCACTCGAAGAGCCTTGGCGAAGCGCCCGCTACAGCCGATTGCTTCGAGCGCGAGCGCTTGCGGCATCTGGACAGCATGAAGACGCCGCACGTGCGTTTTCGGCACTCAAGGCGGACTACCCGTACGACTATCTGACCGTCTATACGCAGGCTCAAACAGACGCTGCGCGCGGCGACTATGCGGCCGCCAGCCGCCGCCTTGCGCAATGGCTTCGCACCAACCCGGCGCCGAACGCCACCGTGCTTCAGCTGACGGCGCAATACCACCGCGATGCCGGTCTGACGGCTGAGTCGCAGCGCTGGTTTGGTGAATACCACCTGATGCTCGGCGACATCGACCGCGCCGCCGCTCACCTC
>CALDHJ010000100.1 GCA_937941555.1 uncultured Granulosicoccaceae bacterium
GTCAGGTGGCTGGGACGTGCTGAATTGCACCGTGCCTTGCGCGTCGGTCCAGCGGTATACCGTCGAGGTGCCGGCCCGACCGGGCACGAGGTCCGAGAGGGCTGGCAGATCGGGCGTTGGGGGCAGGCTGATGCCGTCCGGCATGCGCCAAGACAGGGTGCTGAAAACGGCGAGTGGGTCCTTGCCCTGACTTGCGGCAAGCCAGGTCATGCTGCCAGCGGCCACCACGCCGATGCAGGTCAGTTTGATCAGGAGTCTGGTCAGCATCGGGTATCCCGCAGGTTGGCAACGTCGATCCCACCGAAAGGCGTGAATCCGTATACCGTGTATCGCGCAGTTGCCGTGGCGCTTGAGGGCGGACACGGCGCTGTCCCGGCCGGCGCGGCAAGGGTCACTCGTCCCGCTGCCTTGGATGGCTTTGTCGCCATCACTGTCGCCAAGGCAACACCAAAGGCCAGTCGCGTCGCGCCCGAACCGCATTCAGTCTGCAATGGGCTGTTGTCGCTGATAACCTCCGCGAAAACGGGTGCCGCCCTTGTCGCGCTACACCATCAACTACCTGAGCAAACGCCACATGCCTGCACGCTTGCGGGCGTTTATTGACGTCATGAAGAGCGTGCCTGGTGGGCAGTGCCCACTTTGAAAACGTCAACCGGGAATCGCCATGCCGATAGCACAGTGTTTTGTTGCGCCCGATCTGGCCGAGCTGAGCGCGGATATTGTCGCGCTGTGGGCCGCCCGATCCGGGCAACCAGCCGATGACATGACCCTCAACCTCATCACGGTATCGGCCCAGTTCGGCCAACCCTGCGCGGTGGTCGCAACCCTGATGGTGCCGGCGCTCTGGGATGGCGACGCAGTCGCTGCGCTCGGTGTCGGGCTGGCTGGGGCCCTTGCCGAGGGCTTCTCGGTGCCGCCGAGCGAGGTGGTGGTGTGTACCCAGGTGCTGCCCACCAGTTTGGTGGTGGCCGATGGTGCGGTGTTGAGCGAGCAGGGACCGCAAAGCTGACATAATGCTGGGTTCGCCGGGTGTCGCGTGCCGAGCGCCATGCCCTTCGCTTAATGCCGCCGTTGTGTCAGCCGCGCGGCTTGTGGACGTGCCCGCATGGAAATCACAGTCAACTTCCTCGACAACCTCCGGCTCGAGGCAAAGTTTGACGATTTCACGGTGATCGCCGATCAGCCGATCCGCTACAAGGGCGACGGATCGGCGCCGAGCCCTTTCGACTATTTCCTTGCGTCTTCAGCGCTGTGTGCGGCGTATTTCATCCGCGTGTACTGCCTTGCGCGCGGACTCTCGACGGACGACATCCGGGTATCGCAAAACAATATCGTCGACCCCGAGAACCGCTACAACCAGATTTTTCAGATCGATGTGGCGCTGCCGGACACCTTGTCCGAGAAAGACAGACAGGGCATCTTGCGCGCGGTCGACCGGTGTACGGTCAAGAAGGTGGTGCAGGCGGGTCCCGATTTTCGCATCGAGGCGACAGATCCGAACGAGACCAATGCACAGGCCTTGCTGGTCACGCGGGCAGACGATGGCGCGCGCACGCTCATCCCCGGCAAGGACGCGGCGCTCGAAGACACCATCGCGCGCATGACCGACATACTCGCGTCGCTCGGCATGAAGATCGAGGTGTCGTCGTGGCGCAACATCGTGCCCAACGTGTGGTCGCTCAACATCCGCGACGCGGCATCGCCGATGTGCTTCACCAACGGCAAGGGTGCGACGCGCGACAGCGCGTTGTGTTCGGCGCTTGGCGAATTCATAGAGCGCCTGAGTTGCAATTTCTTCTACAACGATCAGTATTTCGGGCCGGACATCGCCGGCGCCGACTTTGTCCACTACCCCGAGGAGAAGTGGTTTCCGCTCGAAACCGACGATGCGCTGCCCGCCGGTGTCCTCGACGCCTATTGCCGCGAGGCGTTTGACCCCGACGGCGAGTTGCGTGGCTCGCACCTGATCGACACCAACTCCGGCCGTGCGGACCGTGGTATCTGCTGCATCCCGTATCAGCGTCGGTCTGATGGCGAGACGGTGTATGTGCCGAGTAACCTGATCGAGAATCTCTTTCTGAGCAACGGCATGAGCGCCGGCAACACCCTGCAGGAGGCGCAGGTGCAGTGTCTGTCGGAGATTTTCGAGCGCGCGGTGAAGCGCGAGATCATCGAAGGCGAACTCTCGCTGCCCGACGTGCCGGCAGACGTCCTGGCGCGCTACCCCGGTGTGCTCGAGGGCATTGCCGGGCTCGAAGCCCAGGGTTTTCCGGTGCTGGTCAAGGATGCTTCACTCGGCGGACGCTTTCCGGTGATGTGCGTGACGCTCATGAACCCGCGCACCGGTGGCGTGTTCGCGTCGTTTGGTGCGCACCCGCAGTTCGGCGTTGCGCTCGAACGCGGCCTGACCGAGCTGTTGCAGTGCCGAAGCTTCGAAGGTCTGAACGACGTGCCGCGGCCTACCTTCAACAGCCAGGCGGTTACCGAGCCCGAGAACTTCGTCGAGCACTTCATTGATTCAACCGGTGTGGTGTCGTGGCGCTTCTTCAGCGCCAAAGCGGACCACGCCTTCTGCGACTGGGATTTTGCTGGCACCACCGAGCAGGAGTGCGAGCAGTTGTTTGGCGTGCTCGAATCGCTCGGCAAAGAAGCCTATGTGGCGGTGTTCGATCACCTCGGTGTGCCGGCCTGCCGAATTCTGGTGCCGGGCTACTCGGAGGTGTACCCGGTCGAAGATCTGATCTGGGACAACACCAACAAGGCACTCGCGTTCCGCGAGTCGATTCTCGACCTGCACCGCCTCGATGAGACCGCGTTGCGCGAACTGCTGCAGGCGCTCGAGGACAGCGAGCTCGACGGCTACACCGACATCAGGACACTG
>CALDHJ010000101.1 GCA_937941555.1 uncultured Granulosicoccaceae bacterium
GACGCTGGAGCACAATTTGCAGCTTGTGGCGAAATTGGACGAAATTTCTCCGTCCAACCTGCCGCTAGTATTTGGTGCGTCGCGAAAGAGCAGCATCGGCCACCTGTTGGGGGCACCCGTCGAGGACCGCCTGCACGGCAGTGTGGCGATGGCGCTTCTCGCTGTTGAACGCGGGGCGACGATTGTTCGCGTTCACGACGTAAAGCCAACGTGGCAGGCAATCAAGATCGCGACGGCGGTGCGAGAGGCGTCGAAACGCACCCACTCAAAACCCGGTTGAGACCGGATTGACGGCTGAGGGATGTATGAGCAAGAAGTTTTTTGGCACTGATGGAATCCGTGGACGCGTTGGCGATGAGCCGATGACGGCCCCGACGGTGTTGCACCTGGGCTGGGCAGCCGGGAAGGTGCTCGCGTCGCAGGGCAACCGCGATGTCCTCATTGGCAAAGACACGCGCATCAGCGGTTACTTGTTCGAGTCGGCCCTCGAGGCCGGTTTGAGTTCGGCTGGCGTCAAGGCCCACATGCTCGGGCCCATGCCGACACCCGCTGTCGCGTACCTCACGCGCACCTTCCGCGCCGCAGCCGGGATCGTGATCAGCGCCTCACACAACCCCCACCACGACAACGGTGTGAAATTTTTCGGCACCGACGGATTCAAGCTCGATGACAACACCGAGGATGCCATTGAGGCGATGATGCAGTCGCGCGTCGAGACCGTGCCGTCGGAAGAACTCGGGCGCGCGGAACGTATTCACGATGCGGCTGGTCGGTATATCGAATACTGCAAGAGCACGATTCCCAGTGGCATGCGATTCGACGGCATGAAGCTCGTCGTCGATGCGGCACACGGCGCTGGTTACGACATCGCGCGGCGGGTTTTTGACGAGCTCGGTGCCACCGTGATCAGCCAGGGGGCTCAGCCCAACGGGCTGAACATCAACGACAACTGTGGCGCCACCGCCCCCGACAACCTGCGCGCGCACGTGTTGCTCGAGCAGGCCAACATGGGGGTTGCACTCGATGGCGATGGCGATCGACTGATTATGGTCGACGAGCTTGGTGGCATCGTCGACGGCGACGAAATCCTCTACGTGCTGGCCTGTGCCCACAAGGCCGCTGGTACGCTCAATGGCGGTGTAGTTGGCACCCTGATGAGCAACCTCGGACTCGAGCACGCCTTGCGCGACATGGACGTGCCGTTCCTGCGGGCCAAGGTCGGTGACCGTCACGTGCTCGAACTGATGCGGGCGAACGGCTGGAAACTCGGCGGCGAGTCTTCCGGACACCTGATCGACATGGATTGCAGCACCACCGGTGACGGCATCATCGCCGCGCTGCAGGTGCTCGCCTATGTCGTGCAATCCGGTGAGCGCTTGTGTGACCTCAAGCAGGGCATGACCCGCTACCCGCAAAAGCTGGTCAACGTGCCGATGCGTGAGCGCATCAACCTCGATGACCTGGAAAGCGTGCAGGACGCGGTGCGCCAGGCCGAGAGCGACCTCGGCACGACCGGGCGCGTCCTCTTGCGGCCGTCCGGCACCGAGCCGCTGGTGCGCGTGATGGTAGAGGGCCAGGTGGCCAACCAGGTCGATACCCTCTGTGAGCAGGTTGCCGAGGCTGTGCGTCGGGAAGTGGCCTGATTGCCGATTGGGCGTGATCTCGTGGCGCAGCCCTGCGCCGCGACAGCCAAGTTGAAAGTGATTCCGCGGCTTGTGAAGTAGGCGGTTTGGGCTTATAGTTGTCGGCTTGTCTGATGTCTCTGTAACACCATGCGTCGACCCCTGATTGCGGGCAATTGGAAGCTGAACGGTTCGCGCGATAGTGCGACGGCACTCGCCACCGAGGTGGCGGCAGCTTCATCCGAAATCGATGTTGATCTGCTGGTGTGTCCAAGCTTCACACTCCTCGCGCCGGTGCAGGCTGCACTTGGCAGCAGCTGTGTGGCGCTCGGTGCGCAGAATCTCAGTGCACACGAGAGTGGTGCTGTGACGGGTGAAGTCAGCGCACAAATGGTCGCCGAGTCCGGCTGCCGATATGTGATCATCGGTCATTCCGAGCGCCGTGGTCTCTTCGGCGAGCGGGACAGCGATGTCGCTGCCAAGGTGCAGCGCGCACTCGCACAGTCACTGGTGCCGATCGTGTGTGTGGGTGAGTCGCTCGATGAGCGAGACGCCGGGCAGGAACTGGCCGTGGTGAGCCGGCAGTTGGACAGCGCCTTGGGTGCGCTCGACAGCACGGCGCTTGCGAACTGCGTCGTCGCTTACGAGCCGGTTTGGGCAATTGGCACGGGTCGCAGCGCGAGTCCGGAGCAGGCCCAGGCGGTCCACGCGGCGATGCGCGAATGGCTCATTGGTCGTGAGGCAGGTGCAGGCAACACGGTGCGGCTGTTGTACGGCGGCAGTGTGAAACCCGACAATGCGCGCGCGCTGTTTGCGCAGCGCGATATCGACGGGGCATTGATCGGCGGTGCGTCGCTTGACGCAGCGGATTTTTTGGCCATCGCGCGAGCGGCGGTCTGACAGGAGCGGGACGTGGAATCGCTTATTCTGGTTGTGCATGTGTTGTTGGCCGTCGCCGTGATCGGCTTCGTGTTGATTCAACACGGCAAAGGCGCGGACGCTGGCGCGGCATTCGGCAGTGGGTCCTCCGGGACCGTCTTCGGTGCAGCGGGCGCAGGCAATTTCCTTGCGCGCATGACAACTCTGTTGGCGACGGCTTTTTTTGTCACCAGCATCGCGCTGTTCTACCTCGCCGCAAACCGCGATGGCGGTGGCAGCGTGCTGGATGAGCTCGGTGATTCGGTCGTTCAGCCGGTGGTGCCTGCAGCACCGGTCGATGATGAAGTGCCAGCGCTTGTGCCGTCGGGCGCAGACAGCGATACTGGCGCGGACGCGGAGATGCCGAACGTCAATCAGTAACAGTTTTAGCCGACGTGGTGGAATTGGTAGACACGCTATCTTGAGGGGGTAGTGACCTAAAGGTCGTGCGAGTTCGAGTCTCGCCGTCGGCACCAATACGCATTTGCCTGGTCACACAGGTGAATCCAACCCGGGGTCACCCGGGTTTTTTTTGCGTGGAAGTAAGGTGAGTGTATGGCGCAGTTCCTGGTCCTGGCGATCGGTTTCTTATTGGCTAGCCTGCCGTTCATTAGCGATCGAATACTCGGCGTCTGGGCGCTCGAAGCGGGCAAATCCGCCTGGCTTCGGCTCGCCGAGTGGTGCGTGTTGTTTGCGGTGTTTCTCGTTGTTGCGCTCGGCATCGAGCAACGGGTGCAGGGGACGGTTCATGCGCAGGATTGGGAGTTCTACGTGATCCTGATTTTCCTCTTCTCGGTATTTGCTGTGCCGGGCTTCATCTGGCGCTACCTCTGGTCATCGCGCGTTTGACCACAGCGGCGAGATGAGTTGTTAATCAGCTTGCTAACCCATCCATGTCACCGTATACTCGACGAGGTCAGGTGCGGGGTGGAGCAGTCTGGCAGCTCGTCGGGCTCATAACCCGAAGGTCGTAGGTTCGAATCCTACCCCCGCTACCAATTGATTTACGTACTGGACTGAATAGAACTATTGAGCCCCTGAAAGACGGGGCTTTTTTGTGCCTGTAGTAAAATT
>CALDHJ010000102.1 GCA_937941555.1 uncultured Granulosicoccaceae bacterium
CGCAGCGACGTCTGGACAGACGGCACACCGTTCAGCATCCCGGCGCGCGACGGCCTGATGCTGCACGGCTATCTGACGCGGCCGAAGCTCCCCGCCGAAACCGGCCCGGTGCCGACCGTCCTGCTGGTGCACGGCGGCCCGTGGGCGCGCGACTACTGGGGCCACGGCGACATGGTTCAGATGCTCGCCAACCGGGGTTATGCGGTATTGCGGGTCAACTACCGTGGCTCGACCGGCTATGGCCGAGCGCACCGCGATGCCGCCAAGGGTGAGTTCGCGGGCAAGATGCACACGGACCTGATCGATACCATCGACTGGGCAATCGCCGAGGGCGTGACCGACCCGTCTCGGGTCGCCATCATGGGCGGGAGCTACGGCGGTTACGCCACCTTGGTCGGCCTGACCTTCACGCCGGAGCGCTTCGCCTGCGGTATCGATCTGGTCGGGCCATCCGATCTCGCGTCCCTGCTCGAAGACGCACCGGCCTACTGGGGGCCGTTCATGCCGTTCTGGCACAGCTTTGCGGGCAACCCGGCCATCCCGGCAGAGCGCGCCGATCTCGACAGCCGTTCACCGCTCTACCGCGCAGACCAATTGCAAAGCCCGGTACTGATCATCCATGGCCGCAATGACCCGCGGGTCAAGGTCGACCAATCTGACCGCATGGTCGAAGCCTTGCGCGCCGCGGGCAAACCGGTGACCTACACAACCGTCGACGACGAGGGCCACGGCTTTGCCCACTGGAAAAACCAGCTCGCCTACTTCCGCGACGTCGAAGACTTCCTCGCCGGTTGCCTCGGCGGGCGCAGCAGCGGCTTCGATTTCTTCTCGCTCGGCGCCTGGGCGTTCTGACGACCCGCTGAGCCACCGGCCCTCGCCGCGCGACGCACTGGTGGCGGTTGCACGGTCGAAGACACGGACAAAAATCGCGTGCCAGCAGCACGGCTTCCGACGCGAGACAGGCACGGAGCCGCTACACAGACGGCCCACATGCCGCATTGGTGGCAGCCAGATTGGCTGTCACACTACCCCGAACTCTCGGCCAACAGGCTCGCGTTCCCGCCCGCGGCGGTCGTGTCGATGCACACATGCCGCTCGAGCAGGAAGCGTCCGGCGTAGTCATCGGATTGCAGCAACGGCACCAGCGCACCGCCGCGCTCGGCGAGCGCGGTGCGCAGCGCTCGACACCGGTCCTCGGACGCGTGGCAGACCACTCCGTCGAGTGGCACCAGGTCGGTCAGTTGTGCAGGTGACACGGTGCCATCGAGTCCGTAGGCCGCCTCGAGACCCGGCGCGACGCCGACAGCCGCGCAACCGAGCCCCCTGACCGCCTCGACCTGCGCGCGCGCGGCGTCGGCCGTCGGGCCGAGGCAGAGCACCACGCCGCGCGGGTAGTGCTTGAGCTGGTTGGACTCGCCGGTCGGGCCCGGCAGCGTCAGTGTCGGCTCTGGAGCCTCGTGTTTCCAGGTGCCATCGGGCGCGAGGCTGCCCGCTTGTGCCGCCAACAGCGCGTCGTTCAGACGAGTCGTCTCGATTGCGACAGCGGTTGCGGTGTCGTCGAGCGCAATCGGCACTTCGCGGTAGAAGCGCGGCACGTAGTGCGGGCCACCGGCCTTGGGGCCCGTGCCTGACAATCCTTCGCCACCAAAGGGCTGGCTGCCGACGATGGCGCCGATCTGGTTGCGGTTGATGTAGACGTTACCTGCGCGCACGCGGCCGACGACCTGCTGCACGCGGTCATCGATGCGCGTGTGCAATCCGAAGGTCAAGCCGTAGCCCGACGCGTTGACGGCGTCGACCACCGCGTCGATTTCATCGGCCGCGAAGCGCGCAACGTGCAACACCGGCCCGAAGATCTCTTCCTCGAGGTCGCCGATACCGCCGACACCGATAACCGCCGGCGCGACGAAATGGCCATCAGCTGTGGCGCCCGACGCGTTCAAATCGAGTTGCTTGAGCAAGCGGCCGCTCAGCCGTGCCTGCTCGACGTGCGCATCGATGCGGGCTTTGGACGCCACATCAATGACAGGCCCGACATCGGTCGCGAGATCCCAGGGTGCCCCGAGGCGCAATTCGTCCATCGCGCCGTAAAGCATCTCGAGCACCCGATCGGCGATATCGGTTTGCAGGTAGAGCACCCGCAAGGCCGAGCAGCGCTGCCCGGCCGACTGAAAACTGGACGCGACGATGTCGCGCACGGCTTGCTCCGGCAAGGCGGTGCTGTCGACGATCATCGCGTTCAGCCCGCCGGTCTCGGCGATCAACGGGGCCGCGGGTGCAAGCGACGCCGCCATGCCGCGGTTGATGTGTTGGGCTGTCGCCGTCGAGCCGGTGAAACACACGCCGCCAACGCGCGGGTCGGCGCAGATGGCCGCACCGACCACCCGCCCGGGCCCAGGCAGGAGTTGCAAGGCGTCGCGCGGCACACCCGCTTCGTGCAGCAGTCGCACGGCTTTGGCTGCAATAAGCGCTGTTGACTCGGCGGGTTTTGCAACCACGGCGTTGCCTGCAACCAGCGCCGCCGAGAGTTGGCCTGTGAAGATGGCGAGCGGAAAATTCCAGGGCGAAATACAAGAGATAACGCCGCGCGGTGCAGTTGACACCTCCCCGCCGGCATGGGCTTCAGCCTCGGCCGCGTAGTAGCGCAGAAAGTCCACGGCCTCGCGCAATTCGCCAACACAGTCGAGCAGGGTCTTGCCCGCTTCGCGCGCCAGCAGCGCAAAGAGCTCGCCGTAATCTCGCTCATACAAGTCCGACGCCCTGCGCAAGGCCGCCGCGCGGTCGCTCGCAGACCAGGACGACCACTCAGTCACGGCGGCGGCGGCCATCGCGGTTTCAACGTCTTCGGCGTCGGCAAGTGCAACCCGTCCGACGAGTTCGTCCCGTTGTGCGGGGTTGCGTACCTCAAGAGTGGAGCGTTCACGATGATCTGCGTCGGTCAACATCGGCCCCGCTTCCCACACCGCGTCGGAAAACCGTTTGCGCGCAGCGTCGATCGCGGCGAGCGTCGGCGCATCGGAGAGATCGAAGCCTTTGGAATTGATGCGGGACGGCGCGTAGAGCGCGTCCGGTGCCGGAATGCCCGGGTTGGCCGCCACACCTTCGAGCGCGAGGAACTCGGCCACGGGGTCAGCTGCGACTTCCTCAGGCGGGATGTCGGTGTCGACAATCTGGTTAACGAAAGAGCTGTTGGCGCCATTTTCGAGCAAGCGGCGCACGAGGTAGGCGAGCAGGTCGCGGTGTGCGCCGACTGGAGCGTAGATGCGGCAGCGGGTGCCGGATTCGGCCAGCACCTGTTGGTGCAGGGATTCGCCCATGCCGTGCAGGCGTTGGAATTCGAAGGCCCGGGGATCGTCCGACATCTCCATGATCGCAGACACCGTGTGCGCGTTGTGCGTGGCGAACTGCGGATACAGTCGATCAGTCATACCGAGCAGTTTCTTTGCGCAGCACAGGTACGACACGTCGGTATTGACCTTGCGGGTGTAGACCGGATAGCCGTCAAGGCCCTCGGTTTGTGCAAGCTTGACCTCGGTGTCCCAGTAGGCACCTTTGACAAGGCGCACCATCAGCCGCCGGTCGAGCTTGGCCGAGAGTGCGTAGAGCCAGTCGATGACGTGGGTCGCGCGTTGCCCGTAGGCCTGCACTACCACACCGAATCCGTCCCAGCCGGCAAGCGACGGGTCGGACACCACCGCTTCGATCACGTCGAGCGACAGCGACAGGCGGTCGGCCTCTTCGGCGTCGATGTTGAGTCCCATGCCGCCGGACTTGGCGAGCAGCGCGAGCGACCGCGTGCGCGGCACCAGCTCTTCCATCACGCGCTGGCGCTGGGCCACTTCGTAGCGCGGGTGCAGCGCCGAGAGCTTGATCGATATGCCCGGGTTCGCCCGGATGTTGTCGGCGTCGCAGGCTTTGGCGAGCTCGCCGATGGCTTCGCTGTAGGCGAGGTGGTAGCGCCGCGCGTCAGCTTCGGTGCGCGCCGCCTCGCCAAGCATGTCATAGGAGTAGCTGTAGCCGGTTGCCTCGAGCGGCGCAGCACGCGACATCGCCTCTTCAATAGTGCGCCCGAGCACGAACTGCGAACCGAGTTCGCGCATTGCACGGCCCACCGCCACGCGAATGACGGGTTCGCCGAGCCGCTTGACGACGCCGTGCAGCGCGCCAATCAGGCCGCTTTCCTCCTCGTCGCGCAGCACCTTGCCAGTGAGCAGCAGCCCCCAGGTCGAGGCGTTGACAAGCGAAGAGCTCGATTTGCCAAGGTGAGCCCCCCAGGCCGAAGGCGCAATCTTGTCTTCGATGAGGGCGTCGATGGTCTCTGAGTCGGGCACCCGCAGCAGCGCCTCGGCAAGGCACATCAGGGCCACACCCTCTGTCGTCGAAAGGCCGTACTCGGCGAGAAACACTTCCATGAGCCCGGGGTCTTCGGCGCCGCGGATGCGCGTCACGAGATCGACCGCGCGCGCCGAGATGCGTTCGCGGATGGCGGGGTCGAAGTCGGCCGCATCGAGCAGCTCCCGCAGCGCACTCGCCTCATCCTGCACGTGGGCGGCGTCGAGCCGCTGGCGCAGGCTTGTCATATCAGTGGGTTGCGTACTCATGTGTCTCTCCTCGTGTCGGTAGGCACACCATCCGATAGGTCTGTTTCGGACGGGCCCCCGAACACATCAAACGTGCCGACCCAGAGCAGGGTCGCCTCGGTGTCTGTGTGGTTCCAACTGCTGTGCACCTGGTCGGACGGGTGGTGCACGGAATCGCCGCGCCGCAGCACGCGTTGCTCGCCCTCGACTTCGACCGTGATCTCGCCGTCGAGCACGAACACCATTTCCTCGCCGGCGTGGCGAATGGGCGCAATGCGGTGACCCGGCGGCTCGTGGATCACCAGGCTGTGCAAGGTGTTGCCCGCGAACTCCGACGACAGGCGCTCGAACTGGCTCGCGCCCTCGCTGATGCGGTAAACCGGCCGTTCGCCGGCGACCGTGAAGCGCTGTTCACCGCCGGGCTGCGAGAGGAAGTGCGCCATCGGCACGTCGAGCACCTGCGCGACTGAAGCGAGCGAGGCGAGCGAGGGCTGGGTGATGCCGCGTTCGATCTGGCTGATGAAACCCACCGACAGACCCGCGCGGTCGGCAACCGTCTGCAGTGTGAGTTGCAGCTCGCGGCGGCGCGCACGCAGGCGGACACCGAGATCGGGTGCCGCACCGCTTGGCGCGACATCAGTAGGTGCCACACCGGTGGGCACTGCACCCTCCAGAGCCGCCACAGCAGAGGATTGGAAACCAGTTTTTTTAGTCATAGTGAAAATCTTGGCCTGCCATGCGGCTGAGGTCAAGATTTTTTAGCCAAACTAAAATTATTCAGGCCTAACCGATCACACGGCCCGGCCCTCTTAGCCCCCGTTTAGCCAACCATGCAGCATCAAGGCGTACCCGCTGGCGACCAAGGCCACCGCCTCCGCAGGATCGAGATCGGGCGCCAACCAGAGGGTTGTGTTGCCCCCATACAGCGCCGCCGCCGCACGCATCCGCTGCCCGTCGGAGAACCCGACCCCGGGCAGCAACTCCCCGACCGGGACGGCGTCGGGCTCGGTTGCAGCTTGCCCGGCGGTATAGGGAGTGGCGACGAAGGCTTCAGGGAGCACGTCGGTCTTGAACGGCAGCGACCCTTTGGCAAGCGAGACTTCCGGGATGTCATCCGCTCGTTGCACCAACTGCAACAGCCAGGTCTCTTCCCCGTTGCGAATGGTGCAGAGCATCCGTGTCGCGAGCCATTCGCCGTAGTGGATCACCCGCCCGCCGCGATCGGTCGAGTCGCCCAGCGACACGGCGGTGCGGGCCACTTCTTCGTTTTCAAGACCAACCGAATTCACCACACAGGCCGTGCGGGCACGTTGCCCATCGAGCCCAACCGTCTCGAAGCGTCGCGTAGACTCATGCTCGCTGCGGTACTGTGCGTAGGTGACCCACTCGCCGACAAAGGCACCCGCGAGGAGCAGGTTCCAGCCGGTGTTGTCGACCGTCACCTCGCTCACTGGCTCACCCGCCTGCTCGGCGGTGACGACGTCGCGCGGCGCGCGGTAGTCGACCGCTTCGATCCGATAGTCACCGAGATCGAGGTTGAAAAACTCGGGCTTGTAACGACGGGTCGGTGCCTCAACCGCTATCACACGTGCGCTGGTTTCGAATTCGCCGGGCAGCACCACACGCTGGTAACCGAGTGAGAGGGTGACGCAGGAGGTCAGGGAAAGGGCGGCCAGGCCGATAAGACAAGGGGACTTCATTGCGGTCATCTCCAGCAACGAGCAACAGGGGGAACCCGGGGTGAACGCGAACCGCAGCGTCGCTATGACACTAGCTCAGATCGGGCGCCGCGGCTGCACGACACGAGCGAAACGCGCGCACCGAGACAGACACACCGCAACCCGGAGACCGACACCGGACCGAAACTGCCATGCACCAGAAACTCCTTTCGCTGCTCAAGAGCCACGGCCACCTGCCGCGCGGCCGAGGCCGCGTGACCGGTGTGATCGCGCTTGCGCTGTCGGTGTTGTGTCTGCTTGCCGCGCTTGCATTTCACTATCCCTCCTGGCTCACCACCCCGGAGCTGCGCGCGCGCTACGACGTCGACACCCTGCGCCAGATCATGCTCATCGCCATGGTCGCCGCGGCCGTACTCGCCACCTGGAACAGCATTCTCGGACGTTCGCGCTGGCTCGCGGCCTGGTCGGTGGCAGCCTTGGTGGCCACCTGGTTACTCGGCGGCAGCGACATCCGCGTCGACGATATCGATGCAGGCGCGCCCTACCTCGGACTCGACTGGTTGATCCTCGGCCTGCTCGGCACCGCGACGGTCTTCATCACGATTGAAAAGCTGATCCCGTTTCGCACACAGCCGGTCTTTCGTGAAAGTTGGCAGCTCGACCTCGCGTACTTCGCTGTCAACCACCTGCTGATCGGATTGAGCCTGTTGGCGAGCAACCACGCGCTGGTCGCGCTGGGTCTCGACGTACGCGAACCCAACTGGGTCATGGCGCTGCCACTGTGGGCGGCCATTCTGCTCGCGGTGTTGGTGGCGGATCTCTGCCAATACTGGGTTCACCGCGCGTTGCACCAGGTGCCCTGGCTGTGGCGCGTGCACGCGATCCACCACAGTGTCGAGACCATGGACTGGCTCGCGGGGTCGCGCCTGCACGTCATCGAAACGCTGATCGTGCGCCTGTCAGTGCTGATTCCGCTCTACGCCTGCGGCTTCTCCACCCAGGCGATCGACGGCTACATCGTGATCGTCGGGTTTCACGCCGTGTTCAACCACGCCAATGTCTCGGTCAACATCGGGTGGCTGCGCTACGTGATCGTGACGCCGAATTTCCACCACTGGCACCACGGCAGCGAACGCGCCGCAATCGACCGCAACTACGCAGCCCACTTCGCGTTCCTCGACTACCTCTTCGGCACCGCTGTGCGCTCGGAGCGCGCGTGGCCGGACCAGTACGGCGTGGTCGGCGAAACCGTGCCCCGCGGCTTCTGGGGCCAGCTGCTCTACCCGCTTCGCAGCCGCGCCCGCACAGGCGAAAAACAACGCTGACTGCGAATACGCGCTAGGCTCTGCGCGTTCGGAGTGCAACCCTCCCCCGCCGCACTCCACCACGCCAGGCGATCTCCTTGAACCCATCAGACAACACGGCACCGAGCGACCTCACAACCGGGTCGGTGCTACGCCACCTGATCGCGCTGGCGGTGCCGGCGTCGATGGGGATGATATTCAACACCCTCTACAACCTGACCGACTTCTGGTTCGCCGGTATGGTCTCGGACGCCGCACTGGCCGGCGTGTCGATCGCGGGCAGCGTGTTCTTCATCATCATCGGCATCGGTGCAGGCATGCAGTCCGGCACCGCCGCAATGATCGCCAACGAGGTCGGCGCCGGCCGTCGCGACAGCGTTCGCCACTGGCTGAACCAGGCGCTCGGCCTCGCGACCGTGATATCACTGCTGTGCCTCGTGGCCGGCCTGTTCATCGCAACCGATCTGATCCGCTTTCTCGGCGCCGAAGCCGATGTCGAACCCGCCGCCCAGCAATACGTTGATATCGTGCTCGCCGGCAATATCGCTTTCGCGATCGCTGCGGTGGCGACCGGCACCCTGGTCGCGCTCGGCGACACCAAGTCCGCGCGCAACGCGCTCGCCATCGGCTTCTTTGCCAACTTCGGTCTGAACCCGCTGCTGACCTTCGGGCTCGGGCTCGGGGTAGCGGGCCTTGCGCTCGCGACCGTGTTGATCAAGGCCCTGAGCGCCGTGTATCTGCTCTGGGTGCTGCGCAAACGGCTCGGCCACACACCGCGCCCGGCCTTCGCGCTGCGCCAATGGGCGGAACTCCTCTACCAGGTGCTGCCGGCCAGCCTGAACATGATGACGATCATTCTCGGCGGCTTCATCACCGTGTCGTTTGTCGGCCGCTTCGGCAGTGACGCGGTGGCGGGCTACGCCGTGGGCTTGCGTCTTGAGCAGGTGTTGCTGCTGCCCGCGCTCGGCCTTAATAGCGCCGTCATGGCCATCGTCGGCCAGAGCTATGGTGCCGGCCTTGCGAATCGTGCGATCGAGACCTACAAAACCGCGCTCTGGGTAGGCCTCGTGATCTCACTCGCCTGCGTGCCGGTGATGGTGTTTCTGTCACCGCAGCTGGTTGGGGTGTTCTCGGGCAACAGCGATGTAATCGAGACCGGTGCGTCCTACCTTCGGATCGACGCTTTGGCGTTTTTCTCATACGTCGTGCTGTTCGTGAGCGTGGCCAGCTTGCAGGCGATCAAGCAGCCGGTGTTTCCACTCGTGCTCGGCATTGCGCGGCAACTGGTCGTGCCGGCGGCGATCAACACCCTGCTGATCGTGCAATACGGATTCCCGATGATCTCGGTGTTCTACACCATCGTCTCAGTGGTGTTGCTCAGCTCGGTGGTGTCGCACCTCTACACACTGCGCCAACTCAAGCACTGCACTACGCCAGCGGCGGGCTGATCCGCATTGCAATGATGCGAGTTCAGCGTCCCATCAGCAGGGCAAGTAGGGGTACATGCCGGAGTTGGTAGGTTCAACTCCACCCGTGTCGCACCACTCCTTGCGAATCATCGTACCGTCGTCGATGAGGTTGAGCCTGGCCCAGTCATTACTGGCACCGCCCCAGGACTCGCCCTTGAGGAGGAAGAACACCTGACCGTTACCGTTGTATCCGTGCACGACGCCTAGGACGATGTTGTCACCGTTGCCGAGATCTGTCCGCTCGCCTGTACCAATCGCCGCTTCCATGGTGTTGGTATCGATGTCCGGCCACACTCCGTGAACGTTGTAGTAGGCGATCACCTTGCCAGCGAGTGCATTACCGAGTGTCACCACCTCGGCCATTTCCGACTTTCGGATGTAGTCTCGGTATGACGGCATCGCGATGGACGCGAGAATACCGACAATCGCGATGACGATCATCAACTCGATCAGGGTAAATCCGCGGCTTTGCTGGGTCATGGCGCACACTCAAGACGGGTAATCCTGAATAGCGGCCAGCGTGAAATTTGCCTTAGTCGGCTCCGAGTTGACGCAGCATTCGACTGGTCAAATCTGGGTCACGTCGCCTTCAAGCTGCGTCACCATCGCGCGGATCACGGTCAGGTGCGGGTTCAGGGCGAGCGCGCGTTTGAACCAGGCGAGCGCCCCGCTCGGATTGTCCTGGCGCAAGAGGATGTAGCCCTGGCCGGACACGGCGCCAAAGTGCCGGGGTTCGCGTTTGAGGGTTTCGGCGATGTCGGCCGTGGATTCGGCGTAACGGCCCATGATGAAGTTGAGCGTCGCGCGCTTGTTCCAACCCTCGGCGATATCGGGTCGCGCATCGATCACCGCATCGAAGGCCGACAGCGCTTCTTCGTAGCGCTTGCCCGCCATGTGCGCGGTGCCGGCGGACAGCTGGTTGGAGATATCGATATCGTCGATCGTGAGCCAGGCCTGCCAGATCTGCTGGGTCAACAGCGCCGCGGTGCGGTTGTCCTCGGTGTTGTGTAGAGCGAGAAAGAGGTTCGCGAGGCCGGGATCGGTCTGGTCGGCGCGCGCCGCAGAGCCGGCAAACACCAGCATGGCCGACAACAGCAAGGCCGTTGAACGTATCCGTTTCATGGGCAACTCCCGTGAGGCGTCTCTTCAGAGGGTACGACGGGGAGCCCGGTTTCTCCAGCTCAGACCATCAGCCCGCGACCAGTTCGGGTTCACCGTCCACGACCCGATTGGGACCGCCCCTCAGCCCGATTGTTCACCGCCACGCGCCATGGCGCGGAAATCGTCGCGGTCGAGTACCTTGCGCACCGCCTCGAGCGTCGGCAGCAGCGCCGCGAGCTGCTGGCCGTCTATCTCGGCCATGAAGGCCGCTACCGCCGGCTGCAGGCGCGCGAACACGGTTGGCAAAAGCGCATAGCCATCTTCAGTCAGGCTGACGCGCTTGCCACGGCCATCGGTCGGGTCGGGGCGGATGTGGATCAGGCCGCGCGCATCGAGCTTTTGCAGCGTGTTGGTCATCGCGCCCTTGGTCACCTGCATGGCGCTGGCAAGCTTAACCGGCGTCTCGGCCTCGCCCGGCGCCTGGTGAGAGAGGTGCATCAGCAGCGACACCTGGGCGTAGGTCATGCCGTCGGGCAGGTGCCGCTCGAGCAGGTTGCGCGACAACTGCTCGATGATGCCGATTTCATTGAAGAACCGGATGGGGACAGGCAGCTGGCTCATCGGGCCGCGCGGTCGGGACGGGTCATACCGGGCAGAGTACCCGAGCTGCACCGCCCGGAACAGCGGCGCAGCGCCAACCGCGACCAGCCGAACTCAGGCCGGCAACACCCGGCTCGCAAGCGGCCAACGCGGGGCGGCCGAGGCGGCCTCGGCGTAACCCACCCGCGCCCACATCTGCACCGTCTCCGCCTCCCCGGCATCAAAGGCTGTGCGGGCCTCAGCGTATTCCCCGGCCATCTCGGGGTATTCCTGCAGCGCCTGACTCAGGGGCTGCATCGCAAGGCCGGCCTGCGTCGCGGCGAGGTTTAGTCGCAGGTAGGCCGCACCGGCGCGCACCTGGTCCTCGCGCGAGTTGCCCGCCGACACCAACCACACGTGGCCGCGCCCACTGTAGAGCTCCTTGGCCAAATCGCGACCGGTCTGGCGGGCACTGCCGTCGAGGTCGCGCAAACCCGCGTGCGAGATCAGCCGCAGACGGCGCATCCACTCGAAAAAGGCGCCGCGCAGCGCGATGCCGTCGGGGTTTTCCGCGATTTCGCGCTCGCCAATGCGCATCAGCTCGGCGCTCTCGAGGTAGGCGGCGTCGGTGTCGATCTCGCGTTCGAACGCCCGCACCGCGAGCGCATTGAGCGACACCACCGAGTCGGCGTCGACCGTGTTGCCCCACCGCAAGCCCGCGATCTCACCCACCGCCGCAATCACGTCCTCGAGCGCGCCGGCCTCAACCGGTGTCTCCGTGTAGGTGCCGCGCGTGGTGCGCCGGGCAGCCGCCGCCGTGAAGAGCGGGTCAGCCACCCCACCGGGCGCCAATGAGAGCATGGCCACCGGTCGGGCATCGAGGTGTGATGCGTCGCTGCCGTCCGGAAACCAGTCGACCTGCAATTGCTCACCGTCGGCCGCGGCCGCGAGCCGCATCAGCTCGACGAAGGCACCGAGCCCGATCGTGATCTGCCGCTCGAAGGGGTCGGTCGCCGGCAGTTTGCGGCTCGGATCGGCGTACAAGGTGGCCGAACGCGGCCCGTGCAACGCCACCTGCCAGGGCTGGCGGTTGTGCGGGTTCGGCGCCAGCAGCGCCCACGCCAGGGCCCTCACCACCGGCGTCTCGCCGGTACCGGCTTCACGCCAGACCCGGTAGGGGTCCGCACTGTCGCTGCCACTGTCACAGCCACTCAACACGGGCGATGCAATCACCGCCGAACTGCCCAGGACCTTCAGAAACTGACGCCGTCTCATGGGAGCGCTCCCTTTTTGGTTTAACGTTGAACCAGTATCGACCATGTTCGGATAAAGTCCAACACTAAACTTGTTTTAGCGAACGGACTGGTTTCTGTGGCTCGTCAAATGAGCACCATGTTGGGAAGGTGAGGTCAGCAAGACGTCAGGCACGCGGGCGCCCATTCCCCACTGCCATCCCCATCGACCCCACACCTGTCGCAAACCCGCCATCCCTGCCGCTCCACAAACGCCCACTATCCCGCCAAACCCACTACTGTCTGCCACTACGCCCCACTGTCACCCGCCCGCACCCATGTCCTACCACCGCGAGTCCCGCAAGATCACGCCGCAGTACGGCGACACCCTGCCCGACGGCACCGCCAACGACGGCGACCGCGTCGAGATCGGGCCGACCGACCTCGCCTTCGCCGAGTGGCACGCGGCCGGCCTGACCGCGCCCAACCTCGCGGCGCTGCGCGAGCACCGCTGGAAACGCCTTACGCAATTCACCGTCGACCGCAACCTCGGTGGGCTGTTGTTGTTCGACCCGCTCAACATCCGCTACGCCACCGACACCACCAATATGCAGCTCTGGAACACACACAACCCCTTTCGGGCAGTTCTCTTGTGTGCCGACGGCTACATGGTGATCTTCGACTACAAGAACGCACTCTTCCTCGCCGACCACAATCCCCTGGTGCGCGAGACGCGCGGCGGCGCGTCGATGTTCTACTTCGCGGTCGGCGACCGCGGCGAACAGGCGGCGGCCGGGTTCGTCGACCAGATCGAAGACCTCCTGCGCGAACACGGCGGCGGCAACCGACGCCTTGGGGTCGACAAGATCATGCTGCACGGTCTGCGCGCGCTCGAAGCGCGCGGGTTCACCGTGGAAGACGGCGAAGAACTCACCGAAAAAGCGCGTGCAGTCAAAGGCCCGGACGAGATCCTCGCCATGCGCTGCGCAGTGCACAGTTGCGAACAGTCGATCGCCGCCATGCAGGCCGCAACCGAGCCGGGTATGACCGAAGACGCGATCTGGGCCGTGCTGCACGCGGAGAACATAAAACGCGGCGGCGAGTGGATCGAGACCCGCCTGCTCGCCACAGGCCCACGCACCAACCCCTGGTTTCAGGAGTGCGGCCCGCGAAAACTGCAGAACAACGAAATCCTCGCCTTCGACACCGACCTCATCGGCAGCTACGGCATCTGCGTGGACATCTCACGCACCTGGTGGATCGGCGATCAAATGCCAAGGCCGGACATGGTTCACGCCATGCAACACGCGCACGAACACATGACCCACAACATGCAACTGCTCAAGCCCGGCATCACCCCGCGTGAAATCTGCGAGCAAGGCCACGTACTCGATCCGCCATTTCAAAAGCAGAAATACGGCAGCATGATGCACGGCGTCGGCCTCTGCGACGAATGGCCGATCGTCACCTACCCCGACCGCTGGCAGGACGGTGCCTTCGAGCAACCGCTCGAAGCGGGCATGGTGTTGTGTGTGGAAGCCCTCGTCAGCCCCGAGGGCGGTGACTTCTCGATCAAACTCGAAGATCAGGTGCTGATCACCGAAGACGGCTTCGAGAACCTGACGGTGTATCCGTTTGATTCAGCCCTGATGGGCAACTGAAAAACCAGCGAGCGAGCCTCAGGGAAATATCAAGCGCAACGCGAACGCGTCAGGTCATTTCTTTGTGGCACACCACTTCGATATTGTGCCCGTCCGGATCGATCACAAAAGCTGCGTAATACTGCCCACTGTATTGCGGGCGAATACCCGGCGGTCCATTGTCCCGCCCGCCCGCCGCGAGCGCCGCACGGTAGAAGGCGTCGACCTGGTCCCGATGCTCGGCGACAAACGCAATATGCAAATGCGCCGGGGTCTCGTCGGTCTGATAGAGGCACAACGAGGTGTCACCCGTCGGCTGGTACAACTCCACACCGTCGGGCGGCCAATCGGAGACGCCAGTGACGCCGATGGGTTCAAGGGCCTTGAGGTAGAAGACCCTGCTAGCCGCGAAATCGCGGACACCGAATTTGACGTGATCAAACATGCTTGCTGTGGTCTCTCTGGCCGATCCGACTGAAGTGTACAGGTGCCGCCATGACAATCATGGCAGTTTCACCTCGCTGTTACGCATCCGCTTCAAATCCCCTTGTGACACAAGCTTGCCCTCGCCTACCAAAGCCGCAACCCGCCGCGCATAGTAGCCATCGGGAATACCGGCGACCAGGTGCTCCAACTTGCTCATGGCCATGCCGACAACGAAGGCGACTTTCCGATAGTGACTGCCAGCTGCGGATAACAGCGCCTGATCAATGTTCTGTATGTGCCGGGGCGACAACGTCGCGATCAATCTCCGCTGATCTGCGGTCAGATCCGGATCTGGCGCTTCATCTTCGAAATCCACGAACTCTCCCACATCAGATACTGACTTTAAGCGACCGCCAGCATGGCGAACACAGACCAGCCAAAGCCCGTCAATGCTCCTTTACGTTGGCGTTGTTGAAGACAACGTGTCAAGACAGGTTCTTTCCACCAAGCAATACGGCCGCGCGGCCCATGTTGCGAATCACGACGTGATACAGCAAGGCGGTTATCAGCACTGTCGCCGCGATCAAGGTCAACCACTCTGCCGTCAGACCGAGATCGAACTGACCCAACCAGACGCCTACGATGATGATCACGGTCTGATGCAGCACGTAGTAGGGAAACACAGCGTCACTCAGGTAGGTGCGCACAGCGTCGGAACCACGCGGCAACTGCTGCACGAAGGCGAAGAGCGCGAGCATAACGGCCCAGCTGTAGAAGTTGCGGGTGATGTAGTAGTAGGCATCCTGGTTCAGATCCGTCCAGATGATCTGGGTCACATCCAACATCAACACCGCGCCAAGAAACCCAGACAGCCACAGCATCCCCCAACGACACTGCCATAGCGTCGACCACGCCGCCGCCTGTTTCGCGATGGCAAACCCGAACAGCATCAACCACAGCGAATTCGCAAGGCGGTGCCAATCGCCCCACACCATCTGCACGGCATCCACGCTGTTCTGGAAAAAATACAGAATGACAAAGCTCACCAACATGGGCGTCGCCACAAACACCACGGGTACCCGGCTCAACCGCTCGACCCAGATGTCCAGCGCGCGTTCCAAACTGCCATTCAAGAGCGCACTGAGCGCGACGATGCACGCGGACAGCAACAATACGTACACGACATACCACAGGTGGTTCCAGGTTGGCGTGATCGTATTCCACCCGTCAGGTGACGCCCAGGGCGGCATCAGATAGTTGGCGTAAAAAGACGCAAGGTTGCCCGGATCAACGCCGTCTTCCAACAGCTCGAAATAGGCCTGTGGCGCACAGACCACGGCCATGCCAAAGAGAATCGGCAGTATCAATCGAACGAAGCGGCGCCGCATGAACGCGGGGTGGCTGTTGGCTTTGTCGAGCGCAAACCGCAAGGCTATGCCGGAAATGATGAACAGCGCCGGTATCCGCCACGGGTTCATGAGCAGCATCGGCCAACGCAGCCAGTCGACCGGCGCATGGCCGCTTTTCACGTGCCACGGCCACGCCACGTAAAACATACCGACGTGGAACAGAATCAGCAGCAGAAACAGCACAATGCGCAACCAGTCGAGATCGATGCGTCGCCCATGCCCGATATACGGCTGTGTGTTCACGGCTTTGCCCCAGTTGTGCTCGTACTCTCCTTAACCACCCACCAGCCCATGGCGTCACTCGTCTCATGCGACCCAAGTCTGGCTAGCGATGGCAGACCAAAAAACCAAATGCGCGCCAACGGCGTCTGACGTGCCGGTACACGAAAAAAGAAGTATCAGGACTTCTCCGTCAACAAGCGTGCACCCATCAAGCAGAAGAACGTACCCAGCGCCGCCTCAATGTAACGCCTCGCCCGGGTGTACAACGCAACCATGGGCCGCGTTGAGAACGCGAGGGCGTACAACACATGGCCGCCCACCGACAATACCGTCGCGCCAACAACGAGACTGCCACCCACCCACAGCGGCGCGTTCTCCTGCACGCCAATGGACACAATCGCGAGAATGGCCAGCGCCGCTTTGGGGTTGGTCATCTGCACGGTGACGCCACGCTTGAAATAGGCCGCGGTCGAATCAAGGCGGATCGCCGTTTCGCTCACGTCCCGCGCAGAGGCGGCTGAGCGCAACACCTTCAGCCCCAGCCAGAGCAGATACAGACCACCCAGTATCTTGAGCGCAAACATCACCGCAGCATACTGTGATATCACTGCGGTAAACCCCATCACGGCCAGCCCGACCCAGAGGAAGGTCCCGAACCCAACCCCCAGCGCCAAGGCCATGCCTTGTTTTCGGCCCACCGCCATCGACGTGCCTATCACCGCGAGGACATTGGGACCCGGGCTCATCAGCGCGAGCATCACCGCCGACAGAGACAGCAGGACACCGGGCAGAAAGTGCTGTAGTTCGCTCATGGCACACTCGAAAGAAGGTGAGAACGCAATCAGTCTATTCGATCTTCAACAGGCAAGGGAAAAGCGAATAGCGACCGAGAAACAGCAGCGGATCTTACTGACGCCGCGCGTGGCTTACAGCGGATGCGATGTCCTGCGTCACGGGTCACCGCGGCAAACGCAAGCGACCTTAGGTGTCACCGGTTCGGACCGTGACAAGTCTATACACGAAGTAACCGCACACAATGGCGAACACAAATTCAAACAGGCCCGTCACTTCGTAGAACCACAGGTTCAGGTTGTCTGCCGGGAACAACAGCGAGAGGTCCGTTGCCGGGCTGTCTATTCGGAGATGGGCCAGCACTTTCACCAGGTGATTCCACCCGCCGTGGTACAAACCCGGCACTGCAATCGCAAGCAGCGCGATACCGAGAAACGTCCAGAGCAGAGCCCGCCTGCCGAATCGCAAGTACAACGCGACCATCGCGATTGCCGTCGGGACCAGCACCATTCCAATGGCTGCCGTGTGCATCGCCGTACCTTGACCCAACACCGTCGCCGCATGGAGATGATGAACCGTATCCGTGACACCCAACCACAAATACGAGAAGAACGCATACTTCAGGTACGGAACCTCGTCCATTCGGTCTGCAGCACCCATAGCCCACCTCCACCTGGTCAACTGAAAGCGTAAACCAAATAACCACCCAACAACACGGCTGCCATACCGCCAGGGCGCGCGACCGAGCGCCCTTTATCCAACACCCAGCAAACAAGCCGCTCGAAACGAGCACGCCCCATGACAACCAGCGCCACAGCTGAAACCAACAACAGCCATCCCAACAGGTCAATCAGCACCGGGTGCTTAGCCTGATCCGATACGATCACCAGCAAGGCACCAAACACCAATCGCCCCAAAACGGCCCCGATGTACACCACCGGCCTGCCCGCATTGCGACGCAAAGGGCCAAAGACGGCAGCAGGCTTCAGCAGGGCCAACACCCCAACCGACACCATCAACAGACCCAGCAATTTGACAAGACCCACCATGCGACACGCCCCAAAAACGAGACCGACAGTAACTCACCTTTCTACCCAGGATACACACCGTCAGTAGGCTGTATGGATTTGATGCGCCGTTGTTTTCGGGGTAACGCCCAGCTCAGCGACGGCGCGACTGTTGTGAGCGGCCCCGAATGACACGGTTCGCCGGACTACGCCGCACTGTCATGGACGTACAGGCACGCCACACCGTCCGGCGTTGCGATCCGGTGCAACGGCGAGTCGAAATCCGTCAGATGCGTGAAACCCAGTTGTTCGTAGAAGCCGCTCGCCCCGGCCTTGTTTGTCTCGACGAAAATCTCGGTCTCACCGGCTCTGGCACAGGTTGCGAGAAATGCCCGCCACAACGCCGTGCCCACCCCGCGGCCCTTAAAGGGTTTGGCGACCACAAACAGCGCGATTTCATTTCGCTTGCGCGGAACCCACGGAGATCGATTCTTCTCGTGCGCAGACAAGGCCTTGATCAGGTCGTTTTTGTTGGGTGACGCGTTCCGTATGCGGTAGAACCGCCACACCATTTTCAACCGGAACAGAAGATGGAGCCCGGTGCCGGGCGCAACCCGGTGAATGCCGAACAAGAAGCCCACAACCTCACCATTCGACACCGCCACAGACTTGAACGAGCTCTCGATCAGCGAACCGCCTGTGTAGAGGTCTTTCGCCAACTCCGTGAATTCAGCGGGCTTAAAGACCGAATCGAATTGCCATGCCTCGCCCACCAACGCCGCGCACCGCGAGTAGTCTGATTCCCTGTATTCCCGTATCTCGATGTCCATTGGCCCTACTCGAACAGAACAGTCATGTAACAGCAGGTATCAACGCGCCAGGCTCACATCGACTTGCCGTCGGCCAACCGCAGCCACCCCTTGATCACCCGGTACAGATACCAGACGAACAGACACCCCAGCACAAGCCACCCGACCAGAAAAAAGGTACCGACCGTGCCGACAATCGCCCACAACACGCCCCACCAGAATGTGCGGATTTGCCAGGTGAAATGCGACGCGAGCCAGGTGCCCCGAACGTCAGACCGTTTCACGTAGTTGATGACCACGGCCACGATCGCCGTGATGCCGAAAAAGAACGACAACGCGTGCAAGGCGTAGATGACGTGGGTCAGGGTCTTGTCGGTTGTACTGACTGACATGGGAGGACTGTATCGTGGCACGGCTGTCAACGCAGCTTACCAAAGCGGATTCGCGTCCGGATCAGCGCGAACGC
>CALDHJ010000103.1 GCA_937941555.1 uncultured Granulosicoccaceae bacterium
TGCTCAATCCATCGACATCGCCCCGGTCGACCTCTCGGACGGTGAGGTCGACGATCTGATCGCCTTTCTGCACAGCCTGACAGATGAGTCGTGGCGCACGCGCAGCGACGGCGTGCCGGCGTCGGTGCCGAGCGGCCTCGCAGTCGATCAGTAGTCGGTCAAGACCAGTCCGTCGGGCTCAGCGCGCTCGACACGCACCGACTGCCGGCTGGCGACGCGGTGCCAGGTTGACACCTGTTGATCAGGCCAGATCACGCGAATGTCGACAGATTCGGCCTCGCCCAGGCCAAAATGCAAGGGCGATGCATCACCGCTTGCGTGGCCACCGCCTATGGTCACTTCGCGGGTCCAGATCCGCTCGCCGTTGCGAACCTCCACATAGGCTCCGACCGCCGCCGGGTTGAGCCCGGACTGCGCCAACTGCACTTCCAGCCAGGCGCCGCCGGCCGAGCGATTTTCATAGACCTCTACCGGAGCGCGGCGGTTCACGACCGCCAGGTCGAGCAGCCCGTCGCGGTTGAGGTCGACAAAGGCTGCTCCGCGGCCACGCGCAAGCGAGGCCACCCCGGCCTCGGCACCCGATTCCACAAATTGGCCATCGCCTGTCTGCAACAGCAGGTTGTTCGGGTCTTTCAACGCGGCATCGGGCATCTGGTCGACGTTGCCCTTGGCGATGAAGAGGTCGTCCAGGCCGTCGTTCTGCGCGTCGCCGAAGGCGGCATGCCAGCCGGTCGACGGCCTGCCGTCGCCGCCTGTGTAGGGTCGGTGGGCACTGGTTCCACGCTCGAAGGGCGCATTGCGGTAGACCGGACCACCGCGATCGAGATCAAAATACTGGAGTTTCTGATCGCCCATCGAGGTCAGCATCACATCGCTGTAGCCATCGCCGTTCAGGTCCCGGGAGGCGATTCCCATGCCCCACAACTGATAGCGCTGCCAGCCCTCTGCTTCTTGATACAAGCGCGGCACTTCTTCCATCGCCCACAGCTGCTCGGCCCCGCCGCGCACGTAGTAGTGTCGATCGTTGCTCACGCGCAGGTCGGCGCGCCCGCTACGGGACCAGTCAGTGAACAGCATCGACAGCGCGCAGAAGCCCGGGCTCAGGGCCTCGGGTGCACCGTAGCGCCCCGCCTCGGGACGGTACAACAACGTGTCGCTGCACTGACCGAAGGGGCCGTCGGGGTGTGCGCGGTCGACATAGGTGCCAACCGCCAGCGTCGGCAGGGCATTGCCGGGCTCGAAGGTCGCGGAAAACGCGGTGCTCCAGAGATCCGGGCTCTCGAATCCAAACCCGTCGGATGCGGCCTCGAAGCGGCAGTCGCCCAGACCGCGCAACAGCGCATCCGGGCCAGCGCGCAGCACGACCAGGTCGAGCAGACCGTCGCTGTCGATGTCGATCGGGTAGGCACCGGTCACCGCTGTCAGCGACAGAGAAGACGGTGTAGACGCCTCGAAGCGCAACGCGCCGCCGCGCTCCGCAGAGCGATTGCGCCAGAGCGTTGCCGGCGATTCGCCGCCCGCAATGAACAGCTCGGGAAAGTGGTCGCCGTCGCAATCAAATGCCGCCACCCCGCCACCGACAAAGTGGTGCCATCCTCCGGTGTATGCGTGCGACGGCACCTCGCGCTCGACAAAGCGCGCCGGCGAGAGCGCAAACGCCAGCGGTGCCACGCCGAGCAGCACAAGAACTTGCAGACTGCGACAGACCGATCCTGTTTCAATCACTGTGTACAGCCAGCTCGTTGATACGCAAGGCTGTCACCCCGTCAATGGCGTAGGCCGCCGCCCCTTTTGCCCACATCAGGTCTCCCCATTGATGCACCGCGACTTCCGTGCTGGTCGTGTCAACCTGGACCACGTGCGCGCGCATCTCGTCGATTGCCTTGCGCGCGTCTAGGTGGTCGAAGGATGCACGCTGGCCCGCGAGTATGACGAGCTCGGGGTCGAATATGTTCACCACATTCGCCAGCCCCAACGCAAACATGCGACCCGCGCGCTCGAACACCGCTCGGGCCACCGCGTCTCCGTTCTCTGCCGCTTGCCCCATCGATGGAAGGTCTTCGAACGAAGTCCCCACTCGGGCCTCACGCAGCAGCGCATAGTCACCGACATAGGCTTCAAGGCAACCGCGTTGGCCACACTGACACAACGCGCCCTCGAGCTGAACTTTGGTGTGTCCGAACTCGGCGCCGCAGCCCCGTATGCCGCGGTAGATCTGGTTGTCGATCACGATGCCCATGCCGACGCCGTGCTCAACCGTCAGTACGACGAAGTTGGTAACCCCGCGGCCGAGACCGAACAGCTGCTCGGCTTTGGCAATGAGGTTGGCATCGTTGTCGATGAACACCGGACACTGAATCAGTGTGTTGAACAAGGAGCCCATTTCCACATTGCGCTGGTCAAGTGACGGAGACCAGTAGACAAAGCCCCGTCGCGCGTCGATCAACCCGGCGAGGCCGATGCCGACACCAGCAAGGTCTTCGCGTCCAAACCCACCCGCCACGCAGGTTTCATCAAGAACCGCTGCGGCCACACGGGCCAGCTCGGACGGAGACAGGCAGGGAGTCACCAGCCGATGTTCATGCGACACCAGCTCGTTGCCTTCGAAATCCACCACCATCGACGAGATCGACTCGCGCGCGATCTTGAGCCCGGCCACGCGACAGGCGGCACCGCGCACCTTCAATGCCACCCTCGGTCGACCGCGGCGCGGCTTGTTTTCGCCATGCGAGGCCGCTTCGCCCTCAACAGCCTCGATCAGCCCGGCACCCAGCATTTCCGCCGTAATCGCCGTGACCGACGCCGGACTCAGGCCCACCCGCTCGGCAATATCGACGCGCGCCAGGCCATCCGCGGCGCGTATCGCGTCCATCACGATTCGACGGGCGCTGGTGCGCTGCTCGGCCATGTGCGTGGCGGGTTCTGTCACTCGGCTTCTCCCTTGGGCTGTCGCGCGGCTTCGACCGATCGCAACACCCTCATCGCTGTGAACACCCGGACATAGTATTTAATTTGCCATCCAAAATAAATAGTGATAAATATACTGCACCGTCTGCTCCCCAACCCCGGGGATCGGCGTGTGCACTACCCAATGGGAGAGATAACCTTGAAACTAAGCAAAGCACTCATACCCGCGGCGCTTGCCGCACTGGTATCCGTCAACGTACAAGCTGCCGACATGACTGTTGGCGTCAGCTGGTCAAACTTCCAGGAAGAACGCTGGAAGACCGATGAAGCGGCCATTCTCGGCGCACTCGAAGCCGGTGGCGCCGACTACCTCTCGGCGGATGCGCAGTCTTCAGCATCCAAGCAGCTCTCTGATATCGAAAGCCTGATCGCCCAAGGCGTCGACGCGCTGATCATCCTCGCTCAAGACGCACAGGCCATCGGCCCGGCTGTCCAGGCTGCTGCTGACGAAGGCATTCCGGTCATCGCTTACGATCGCCTGATCGAAGACAACCGTGCCTTCTACCTCACATTCGACAACGTCGAAGTGGGTCGCATGCAAGCGCGCGCTGTGTTCGAAGCACAGCCGAAGGGCCGCTACGTCATGATCAAGGGATCGCCAACCGACCCGAACGCCGACTTCCTGCGTGGTGGTCAACAGGAAATCCTGCAGGCTGCAATCGACGCCGGTGATATCGAGATTGTTGGTGAGGCCTACACCGATGGCTGGTTGCCAGCCAACGCACAGCGCAACATGGAGCAGATCCTGACTGCGACCGACAACGGCGTGGACGCGGTTGTCGCGTCAAATGACGGCACCGCTGGTGGCGTTGTCGCTGCGCTGACAGCCCAGGGCATGGAAGGCATCCCGGTCTCTGGCCAGGACGGCGACCACGCCGCGCTGAACCGCGTTGCAAAGGGCACCCAAACCGTCTCGGTCTGGAAAGACGCGCGTGACCTCGGCCGTGCAGCGGGCGAAATCGCCGTGGCCCTCGCCGGCGGCACCGCCATGTCTGACGTAGACGGCGCCGGCAGCTGGACGTCACCGGGCGGCACCGACATGACCTCCATGTTCCTCGCTCCAGTCCCGGTCACAGCAGCCAACCTGTCAGATGTCGTGGATGCTGGCTGGATCAGCCAGGACGCACTGTGCCAGGGCGTGAGCAACGGTCCCGCACCCTGTAACTGATTCCCCGAATCAGTGTGAATCGGCGGCCTTCGCCATGAAGGCCGCCTCCTTCAATCAACTCGCCGGAGAGAGCGATGACGGCAAGCCCGTCTCCGAATACCCTACCCACCGCTGAACGCGGCCTTCTTCAACAGCTTGAAATCGACAGCCGATTGCTCGGCATGATCGGCGCGTTGGTGGTGCTGTGCATCGGATTCAACCTCCTCACGGATGGCCGATTCCTGACGCCGCGCAACCTGTTCAACCTGTCCATTCAAACGGTGTCGGTCGCGATCATGGCGTCCGGCATGGTGTTCGTCATTGTCACGCGCCACATCGATCTGAGTGTCGGTGCGCTGCTCGCGACAAGCTCCGCCGTGATGGCGATGACGCAAACGCAAGTCCTGCCCAACGTGCTCGGCTTCGGGCTCGACAATCCGGCAATCTGGGTCGTCACCCTCGCAGTCGGGTTAATCACCGGCACGCTGATCGGTGCGTTCCACGGCTGGATGATCGGCTATCTCACCATCCCGGCCTTTATCGTCACGCTGGGCGGTTTTCTGGTTTGGCGCAACGTCGCCTGGTACCTCACAAGCGGTCAGACCATCGGGCCACTCGACAGCCGCTTCATGGTTTTTGGTG
>CALDHJ010000104.1 GCA_937941555.1 uncultured Granulosicoccaceae bacterium
CCAGCAGTTGGTTCGCGGCCACGTCCGGGGTGGCGGTGTAGCGGCCACGGGCATAGCGGCGCGTCAGGGCAGTTTCGACTGTGCCCGGGTGGAGCGCGGCGATAATCGCCTCGGGGTGCGAGCGCCCGGCTTCGATCGCCGCGCAGCGCAGGATCTGGTTCAAAGCGGCCTTGCTCGCGCGGTAACTGACCCAGCCGCCCAGGCGGTTGTCGCCGATGCTGCCGATGCGCGCAGACAGGCTTGCAAATACGCTGCGCGTGTCCGACACCAGCATCGGCATGAGGTGTTTGAGCAGCAACGCCGGCCCGAGTGCGTTCACCGCAAAGCTCGCGGCCATGTGTTCGGCGTTGATTTCCCGAAAGGCTTTCTCCGGGCGCTCGCCGTTCACGTCTAGCACGCCCGTCGCGTCAATCACCAGATCAAAGCGGTGGCCGGCGTCACGCAAAGCGGCAACCGCGGCCTGCACACTGGACTCGCTGCTGATGTCGAGGCCATCGTCACGCCGGCTCAGGGCCACCACACACTCCGCTGACCGCGTCGCGCGCAGGGCCTCGGTGAGTGCACTGCCCAGCCCGCCGCTTGCGCCGATCACCAATGCCGAAGGTGCTGTAGCCATGCTGTGCTGTCTCGTGTGGAGGGCCTGCCGGAGCGGGATCGCGACAGCCGTCGCCATGCGCGCACTGATTGCGTATGCTGACGGGTTTTGCGGATCCATACGATGGTATCACTGCCAAAGGTCGCCGTTGTCGGCGCCGGTGTCGCCGGCATCAGCTGCGCCACGCAACTGCACGCGGCCGGTTTTCCGGTCCAGCTCTTCGACAAAAGCCGCGGGCTCGGTGGCCGCCTCGCCACACGCCGCTGGCCGACCGGGCACGCCTTCGACCACGGCGCACCGCATTTCGCCGCCGCCGACAACACCTTCACGGCAGCGCTCACGGCGGCTGGCGACGCAGCACAACGCTGGCAACCCCGCACAGGCGATGTCCCTGCGACCGATCACTGGGTCGGCGCGCCGCGCATGAACACCTGGCTCAAGAAACAGGTCGGCGAGATTCCGTTTCAGCTCAACACCACCATCAAAGCCCTCAACCCGGTTGACGGCGAGTGGTCACTGGGCATCGAAAAGCGCAAGGCAACGGCACACGCCGACATCGTGGTACTGGCAACCCCCGCGCCGCAAGCCGCTGTGCTCGCCGAGGCCGACGCCGCACTCGCCAGTCAACTGAGCGCCATCGACTACGCACCCTGTTGGGCGTTGATGCTCGCCCTGACCGACCATGTCTCGTCACCGCAAGATGTGTACAGCGATTTCCCGGCAGACAGCCCGCTGGCCTGGCTCGGCCGCAACGCCGGCAAACCCGGCCGCGATGTCGACAACACCGGCTGGGTCGCCCACGCCACCGCCGCCTGGAGCACCGACAACCTGGAGATCACAACGGACGCCGCCATCGCGCGCCTGATACCCGCTGTGATTGAGACCCTCGGCGTCAAACGCGATGATCTCGGCAAAACCCAAGCACACCGCTGGCGCTATTCCACGGTACGCACCCCCGCCGGTGTGCCCTACCTGAACAACGACGCCAAGACCCTGTTCGCCATCGGCGACGGTTGCCTCGGTGGCGGCGTGGACGGCGCCTACCGCAGCGCGTCCGCACTGGCGGCGGCACTCATCACGGCGCACACCTGATACCCGCAAAACCGCGACGCGCACTGCGATCCCAACCGGTCACAGTGCGGTCGCGGCGCCTGCCACAACAGACGGCCAGGGCGATGTAGCCGGTATCATCGTTCAAACCGGAACGCACGGCAGTTGCCGGCGTCTGACACACACCCTCTGCACATCCCACCCGCCATGCCCGAGCCGCTCCAACTCGTCTGGTTCAAACGCGATCTGCGCACGCACGACCACGCCGCCCTCGCCCAGGCCGCCGCGCACGGGCCGGTGTTGCCGCTGTATGTCGTGGAACCGGGCCTCTGGGCACTTTCGGACCACGCCGAGCGACAGTGGGCCTTCATCGCCGAGTCCCTTGACGCGTTGCGCGCAGACCTCGGCACCCTCGGGCAGCCGCTGGTGGTGCGTGTCGGTGAGGTGCTGCCCGTGTTCGAGCGCGCTCACCGTCAACTCGGTGTCGCGGCCATCTGGTCACACGAGGAAACCGGCAACGACTGGACCTATCAACGCGATCGCGCGGTCGCGGCCTGGGCCGCCGACCGCGGACTGCCGTGGCACGAGCTGCCACAGACCGGCGTTGTTCGGCCGTTGAAAAACCGCGACGGCTGGGCCGGGCGCTGGAACCGGTTCATGTCGGAACCGGTCGTCAAGGCACCCGAGGCGCTGCCGCCGCTGGCCGACGTCGAACCCGGCGCTATCCCGACAGCCGCCGACATCGGGATCACACCTGCACCCACACCGGGCCGGCAAACGGGCGGCCGCGCCGTCGGCCTCGAGCACCTTGCAAGCTTTCTGAACGAACGCGGCGAGCCCTACCGCGCGGCCATGTCGAGCCCGGTATCGGGTGCCACCCACTGCAGCCGCATCAGCCCCTACCTCGCCTGGGGCGCACTCTCGATGCGCGAAGTCGCTCACGCCACTTGGGCGCGGCGCGCGCAACTCAAGGCCCTCGAGGGGCCGACGACCTGGCGGCAGTCAATGAGCAGTTTCGAGAGCCGACTGCACTGGCGCGACCACTTCATGCAGAAGCTCGAAAGCCAGCCCTCGATCGAGATCCGTTGCCTTCATACGGCCTACG
>CALDHJ010000105.1 GCA_937941555.1 uncultured Granulosicoccaceae bacterium
GACCGCTGACGAGGGCGTTCACTTCAGTGCGGTGCGTGATGGCGTGGTGCTCTGGCACCGCGTGTTGTTGCACGACAGCGACCTGGAGCTGGCATTTCGGGAAACGGCGCAACACATGGTCGAGCACGGCTTGTTTGATGAATCTGTGTCGGTTGCGCGTATCTGGTTGGCGCAACGGGAGCCGGTGCCGAGTACCGTGGACAGGGCAATCAGCCTGCACGAATTCGAGTTGGCGCTCCGACGCAGCGCGGCGTCAGCCGACACCTTGATGGTGCCATCAGAGCTCGCCGGGGTACTGGCGTCGGCGCGTTCCGAGTTCAAGACGCTGCCGATGAAAACGGCGTGGAGACGCCAGACGGCGCTGCGCGGACTGGCCTGCGCGGCGGGCCTGAGCTGTGCGCTGTCGCTGACCCTGCTGTGGCGTGCCGAGAGTGCGCACGCGGCTTATGTTGCGGCCACCGCGCGCGACGCGCAGGTTGCCAGTCTTGTCATTCCCCCGTATCAGCCCGACGCCAGATTCGATTTGCACCAGTTCACCGCAAAAGACGGTGCGCGACCATGGCGCGATTGGCAGAGGGCAGTTCGCGCTGTTGCCCTAGCCATGACACAGGTTCCCGCGCTCACACTGATGCGAATCGACTGGGCTGTTGAACAGCCGACGCAGCAGGCTCGGTTTCGCGTCGTGCTGCGGCATGCAGCGCAGACCGACGCGTCAGCACTCTCGGAAGCGTTTGTTGCCGCGCTGGCTCAAGAGCATTGGGAGGTTGTGACCGACGGACGGCCTACACAGGTGCACACGGACGCGGCAGACAGTCGCGAAATCGAGTTGCTGTTCAGCGAGCAGACGCAAGATGATGACTGACCGTTGGCTGGTGATTTTTTCCCTGTGTGCGATCTGCGTGTCCGGCCTTGCCGCAGCGCGTTGGTTGGAAAGGGTGCAGGAGTACAGCGCGCAACACCAACAGCTAATCCGGCAGCTTGAGGACGTACGCCGTCAGTTACAGGACCGCATCCAAGAACAGGCAGCGGATCTGCAGCACGCGTCGGATCTGCCGCCTCAGACGCAATACGACTTCGCCCGTTGGCAAGACGCTGTGCAACCGGCGGATCACCGCCAGGTGAATCAACGAACGGCGTCTGGTTTCGTTTGGAAACCGCAGCAGACGACCGTGCATACCTTTGGCGGCAACTGGACTCTGCACACCGTGCCGTGGCAGTACCAAGGATCAGCGCCACACGGGCTTGCCGTGCTTGAGCCGTTGGATCGGTTTCAGACTGCGCTCGACGGGCTGCAGGTTTCGCGCTGCAGTGTGGTCCGTGGCGAAGGCCGTATTGACCTCGATTGCGAAGGGGTCAAGCACGGATTGGAGCTGGTGAAATGATCAAGCAGGCACTCTGCATTGCGGTGTTGTGGGTGCCGAGCGCGCAGGCGTTGGAAGCCTTGCGGTTGTTTCACACCCCGGCTGAGCGGCACGTTTTCGCGGAACGCGCAGTGGACCGAGGTGGGCGTGCGCGTCCGGAGCCCGCTCCGTCCGGTTGGATCGCCTCGGAATCGGGACGAACCCGGTGGCAGGGGGCTGATCCGCGGCCAACGGTCAGCGTGCAGGTTCACCCATGGGACTGACCTCTCGCGGCAGCGCGATGCCCTTGCTTCTGCTGTTGATGCTGAGTGTGGTGCCGATGGCAATCCTGCTCTGGCCTGCAATTAGCGGTTCACAGGGCTACCGTGACCAGGTCGGTGCGCGGTTGCAGCTTGCTAGAATGGCGTTGATCGAATACGCCGTGACCTACCCGCAGAACTACAACGACAACAGCGCAGGGCCCGGCAAATTTCCCTGTCCGGACTCCAACGGCAATGGCAGCCCCGGTCCGCAGTGTCCGGCGCTGGCAATCGGTTTGCTGCCGTTAGGATTCGCCACCGCCGCAGGGGCAGAGCAGAACCTCTTGAATGACCCGGCGGTGACAACAGAGCCGCTGATCTGGGTGGTGTCTGGGCCGTTTCGCAATCGGCCGGCGCCGAGCGGGTCGCCCACTCACGCGATGGTTTTGAACAGCGCGAGTGAACCCGGGCTGCAGCTCGACGAAATTCACGATGCCATCGGCTTGCTGATTGCGCCGGGCCCGCCGCTGGCGGGGCAAGTGCGTGGCGCTGGTTTCCAACTGTCGGACTACCTCGAAGGCGTCAATGCCGATGGGGACGCGGTGTTTTCCCGCACCGCAGGCAATGACCGGGTTGTAGCGATTCGTTTGGCGGATGTGATGCCGCTTGTCGAGCGGCAGGTGCTCGCGTCTGTCCGGGCAGCGTTGGTGCGTTACGAGTCCGAGCACGGTCGGTTCCCGTGGCTGGCCGCCCCGACATCTCTGGACACCCTTGGTGATACCCACTGCGAGGTGCTGCGCGCTGCCGGATGGGTGTCGACAACGCGTTATCGATCAGGTGACAGCGCAGTGGTGGTGGAATCGTGTGAAGCGGATGGAGTCGCGTCTGAGCAAGCGCCCCTGGCACTGCCTGCGTGGCTTGTACGGAATTTCTGGCACACGCGGATGTGGCTGCACCTAACACAGCCTGAAGACACTGCGATGCCGTCGCTGAACGGTGAAACGGTGAGGGCTGTATTGGCCACGGCCGGGGCAGTGCTCGATCCGGCGCCCTCCGGTGTCAGTCAGCACGTACCAGCGCAACATATTTCGGATTTGCTCGACCACAGTGAGAACACCGACGGTGATGCCGACTACCAGCGTGTACCAGGTGGCAACGACCAGTGGCTCACCGTTCTGGCTGACACGCCGTGAGACGGCTGCAGGCGTCAGTGGGCTTTACGCTGTTGGAGATGGCGCTGGTCCTCTTTGTGATGTCGATTTTGCTGGCCGGCATGGTGGCGCCCTTGGTCAGCGCGCGAGATCGCCTCAATCGCGCTCTGACGCAGCAGCAGCTGCAACGCATCGAGAGCGCCTTGATTGGTCACCTCCTTGCGCAAGGCCGATTGCCGTGCGCTGCATCCCGGGACAGCGGTGGCCTCGAGCAGGCAAGCGCGTCCGGCTGCGAGCGGTACGCGGGATTTTTGCCGGCGGCGACACTGGGGGTGATGGGGTCAACGGACCTGAACGGGTTGTTGCTAGACCCGTGGCACAGGCCATTTCACTATCGGATCAGTGCAGCAGACAGCGATGCCGACGGCGCATCGGACTACGCGGTGGCGGGCGGAGTCAGTTTGCAAACCCCGCAGTTGATTCGCGCTGACAACCGGGTGATGCAAGCCGTCGATGGTGACTGTGGATCTGTTGCGATTCGTGCTGACGCGATCGTCGCGGTGGTCGTGTCGGAGGGCAAGACCGCGGCGCGCAGTGAAGCTGAGCGTGAAAACACCGACGCCGATGCGATTTTTGTCAGCCGATTGACTAGCGACGCAGATGGGTGTGCGTTTGATGATCAGATGGTGTGGTTGACCGAGAACCGTGTGTTGACGGTCTTGTTGCAAGCCGGTGCTTTGCCAAGATCACACTGAAGAAGAGGGCGCACTAACAACATCGCATGCAAAGACGTTCGACCGTCCGCTTTTCCTCTCTGTCCATCCTGTGATTTCAAGATATTGCATCGCGCGCCGTTTCCAATTGCATCGGCGAGCGTGTGATCTCCGGTCTGGTGTGCTTCGGTATTGCCGCGGGTATCGGGGATTGCGAAGGCGTTTGTTGTCGTTCCAGGGATGGAGGGGTGGCGAGATGAAATGGCGTGTGAATTCTCGAATGTCACGGCGCGTACAAAGCGTGTTCGGTGCTGTGATTTTATTATGTGTGAGTCCACTGGCACACGGGGACGCAACCGAGTTACGGCTGCTGCTCGATGCGGATCGGCAGGGACACCTCGAGTCGGCCGAGGCCATCGAGCTTGGCGTGCGCACGGCGCTTGCCGAGCGCGGGAACCGCGTCGCGGGTTATGACATCTCGGTAGTCCCGCTCGACCACCGCGGTAACGTCAAACGCTCGAAACTCAACATGCTGGCGTACCTCAAGGACGATCGCGCGCTGGCGGTGTTTGGCGGTCTCCATTCACCGCCGTATTTGCGCTATCAGTCCTTTATCAACGCCAACCGCGTATTGCTGCTGTTGCCATGGTCGGCGGCAGGCCCGTTGACACGCGTGCGTTCAGGTGAGAACTGGATATTTCGGTTGTCGGTTGACGACACCAAAGCGGCTGATCGCTTGGTCGACTTTGCCTTGAACACCCGCCAGTGCAAGCAGCCAGGCATGGTGCTTTGGGAATCGGGTTGGGGTCGCACGAACGAAAAGACACTCAGCGCGGCTTTGATGTCAGCGGGGATGCCATCGATCCCGACCTTCTACTTTCAGGGCAACTTGGAGCGCTCCGACGCCTACCACCTTGCCAACAAGGTGGCTGAAGCGCAAGTTGATTGCGTTCTCTTGATCGCGAACTCGCCTGATGGCGTAGAAGTCGTATCCGAGCTCGCGCGCTTGCCCAACGCGCCGCGCATCACGAGCCATTGGGGCATCACGGGCGCCGACTTCGAACAGCACATCAACCACGCGCGGCGGGAGATCGTCGGACTCCACTTCCTGCAGACCTGTTACCCCTTCGATGCCGCGAAGATGTCAGAGCGACTCGAACGTGCCTGGCAAACTGCGCGTCGCCTCGACAGCAGCCTGGGTGCGGACATCACCACCTTGCGCGCACCGGCCGGATTCTTCCACGGATACGATTTGACCCTGATTTTGATGGCTGCGCTCGAACAGCACCCCGGCATCACGGACGTGAAAGTGTTGCGTCAATTGGTCCACAACACGCTCGAATCGCTGGACTCTCCAGTACTGGGTCTCATGCGACTTCACAGTCAACCGTTTTCAGCGTTTTCAGAAGACAACCCCGACGCGCACGAGGCGCTAGGCCTCGGTGATCTGTGCATGGCGCGCTGGAATGACAGTGACCGAATCGAAATTGTACCTGGCCAGCTGGCGCTGACCGGGCGCGAGTAACCGGAGCGTAGACGTGACTGACACCGCTCTCCATGTGTCTTGGTGTTTCCGCAGACCGGCATTGGGAATGTGGCCTCGGCGACAGGAGGTTTGCCATGGATAGTCAGCGTTCACCGGTGCCGACTTTCTGGATGTTTATCGTCGTCGGGCTGATCATCACCTTGTCTTTTGGTGTGACTGCCATTTGGCGCTCGGCCCAACAACCCCTCGACAACGCCCAGGATGACTTCGTCTATATCCAGAATCGGCTGATCGAGGATCGGATCGACTACCAATTCGAGAGTATTTCATCGGGCTTGCAGTATCTTGCGCAGCGGCCGGTTATCTTGTCGGCGATTCTTGGGGAGTCGCAAAGCCACAAGGGTGTTCGGGACCTGCTTGCCGAGTTTGACTTGATTGGCAGCCTCACGCACATCGAGGTGATTGATGTACTTGGCGACCGGATCGGTGTCAGTACGCTCAAGCCCGCCTGGTTCGGTGTCTATTCCGGCCCGGAGATTGTGGATCTTGCCATGGCGCAGCTCGACAGCACGACCCCCCGATTCGGCAGCCGCTATGTGGATGACCAGAACATCCTCATGGTGTCGGTGCCGGTGGTGCATCAAGGGCTTGTCGAGGGCGCGATCGTCGGCAATTTCCATCTCGAGCTGAATCGCCGAGAGTTCGACGGAATCCAGCTGCGTTCAGCGGTGCTGCATGAGCCCGGAAGTACCGTAACCGAATCCCCGGACGAATCGCACCAGATCACGAGAACCCTCGAGCGCTCAGGTCTGACCTTGCAGACCTCCTGGGATTTTTCCCGTCTCGATGCTGACAAGGAAGCGTTGGTGCTCTCGTTGTCGAAGAGTGTGCTTGTCGCGGTGACCGTGGCATTCATTGCCTTGGGCCTGGTGGGGCAGGGGCTTATCGTGCGGCCGCAAAAATTGTTGGCGCAATCCCGTGAGGAACTGCTCGAGAGTGAACAGCGCGCGAGCGAGCTCGCCGAAGTGGCCGAGTCAGCCAACGACGGGGTCGTGATCACGGACAACACCGGTAAAGTGCTCTGGGCAAACAAGAGCATGACGGATTTGTCTGGCTATTCGCTCAGCGAATTGGTCGGCAAGACGCCCGGTGAGGTCTTGCAGGGGCCGGACAGCTGCTTTGATACCCGATTAAAAATGCGCGCGGCGCTAAGTGCAGCGGAACCGGTGCGAACCGAAATTCTCAACTACACCAAGTCAGGCGAGCCCTACTGGGTCGAGATTGCGATTGTCCCGGTGTTCAATTCCCGCCGCGCCTTGATCCGGTTCATCGCGATCGAGCGTGATATCACCGCGCAAAAAGAGCGGCAGGAACTCGAGAAGGAATTGCAGGCCTCACGCAAGCTCGAGGCGGTGGGTCAGCTCGCGGCGGGCATCGCGCACGAAATCAACACGCCATGTCAGTTTGTCGGCGACAACATCCACTTTTTTGCCGAGGCGATGGAAGACACCTTGCCGGTGTTGATGACGCTGCAGTCCGCGCTCGACACCACCTCTGATGAGGGTGACGGTGAACTGGATACCGCACAAATTCGTGCGCTGTTGCGCGAAGCGGACCTCGGGTTTTACGTCGAGGAGTTGCCGGGCGCGGTTGACCAGGCCAAGGACGGCATCACCCGCATCTCCGAAATCGTCAGGGCGATGAAAGACTTTTCACACCCTGGCACCGACAAACAAGCGGTTGACTTGAACCGATCGATCGACAGCTGCCTGACCGTTACCCGCAGCGAGTGGAAGTACATTGCCGAGCTCGACACCCGCTTTGCCGAGGAGTTGCCCGATGTCTTTGTCAGCCCGGGTGAAATCAATCAGGTCTGCGTCAATATTCTCGTCAACGCCGCACACGCCGTTGCCGAGCGCTATGCCGGGGGCACGACAGTGCGCGGTCGTATCGGGGTGTCGACAGAGGTGTGCGATGGGGGCGTGCGCATTGCCATATCAGACAACGGCTGTGGCATGCCGGAGGGCGTGAAAGCGAAGATATTCGATCCTTTTTTCACGACCAAAGAGGTTGGTAAAGGCACTGGGCAGGGCCTCGCCATTGCCTACGACATCATCGTGAACCGTCACCATGGCAGCCTGCAGGTGGACAGTGAAGATGGCGTCGGCACGACATTTATCATCGAGCTGCCGCTGGGTGACGCCTTGGAGCACACAGAGGATGTGCGCCACGCCGCCTGAGTGCAGCGTGGCGCCTGGTCGGGATCAGATACCCGCGACCGCCTTCACTTCGAGGAAGTCTTCAAGCCCCCAAACGCCACCTTCGCGGCCGTTGCCCGATTGCTTGTAGCCACCAAAGGGCGAGCAGGCGCCGAGCGACTTGCCGTTCACCTCGACCATGCCCGAGCGCAACTGACGCGCAACGCGCCCTGCGCGGTCTGCATCCCCGGTCTGCAGGTAGTTGGTCAGGCCATAGGCGGTGTCGTTGGCGATGGCGACCGCCTCTTCTTCTGTGTCGAAGGGGATGATCGAGAGCACTGGGCCGAAGATCTCTTCGCGGGCAACGGTCATGTCGTTGTTGACGTCGGCAAAGACGGTTGGCTGGACGTAGTAGCCTTTGTCCAGCCCCTCTGGTCGACCGGTGCCACCGGCGACAAGGCGTGCGCCTTCGTCGATGCCTTTCTGAATCAGTGTCTGGATCTTGTTGTATTGCAGCTCCGACACAACCGGGCCGATGTGGCGGCCATCAGAGGCGGCGTTGTCGACGGCCGTCTTGGCTGCCGTCTCGGCGGCGATACGCACAGCTTCGTCGTAGTAGCTGCGCTCGACCAACATCCGCGTAGGCGCGTTGCAGGACTGACCGCTGTTGTTGAAGCAGTGTCGTGCGCCGCGGACCACGGCCTTCTCGTCAGCGTCGGCGAAAATGAGGTTTGCCCCTTTGCCGCCGAGCTCGAGGCTCACACGCTTCACGGTGGGTGCAGCGTTCTGGGTGATGGCCGTGCCGGCACGCGTTGAGCCGGTGAAGGAGATCATGTCCACTTCCGTGTGACCAGAGAGCTGGGTGCCGACACCCACGCCGTCACCGTTGACCAGATTGAATACGCCGGCCGGGAAGCCTGCCTCGTCCATGAACTCGGCAAACAGGTGCGAAGACAGTGGCGCGATTTCGGAGGGCTTGAGGACCATGGTGCAGCCCGCGCCGATGGCCGGCGCGACCTTGAGCGTGACCTGGTTCATCGGCCAGTTCCAGGGAGTGATCAGGCCGCAGACACCAATCGGCTCCATGATGATGTGGTTGTCCGGCGCGTGGTCGCCGAGCGGACGCTCGAACTCAAAGCTCTCGAGCACTTTCAGGAAATTGCGGATGTGGAACGATCCGGCGCCTGTTTGCGCTTGCCGTGCCATGGCGATCGGCGCGCCCATCTCGAGCGAGATCGCCTGCGCCATCTCGTCGCCACGGGCGTCGTAGATGTCGGCGAGCTTGGTCAACATCGCGATGCGCTCGGCCTTGGGGGTTGCGGCCCAGGCCGGAAAGGCCGCGCGTGCAGCGGACACGGCCGCGTCGGTGTCGGCCTGGTCACCCATGGAGATGACCGCGCAGACGGATTCGTCCGAGGGGTTGATGACGTCGAAGTCGCGGGCTGCGGCGGGGGCGACCCACTGGCCGTTGATGTAGAAGTTGCGTTTGTCGAGCATGCTGGATCCTTCTGTCTGCGGCGTTCGCAGGCGTGGGCGGTTGGATGTGGGCAGGTGGCCGGGCGCGGATTCGGTGGGGCCGGATCAGGGGTGTCCGGGCTACCTGCTCGGGACGCTGTGATTATCGCGCTGCGGGCTTGCCACGCGCAATCGACCGGGTGGAAAAAGGCGCGGTGTGCGACACCGGCCGATGCCGGGTGAGGGCTGGTGATCGGGCAGCTGAGTGATGAGATGCCGGTTCCGGCAGCCGCGGTGTCGCCGCGCCTTGGCTCAGTCGGCGGTCAGAGGAATGGGTTTGCCAAGGCCGTCAACCACCTCGGCATTCGGCAAGTGTGTGAGCAGGGCCGGGTCGGCGATGATCTTGCTGCTGCGGTCGCCACCACCGAGCACGACGCGCTCGAGCTGCATGATCGCGGCGTCGATCCAGAGCGGCAGTGTGACGGGCAGCCCGATCGGCGTCACGCCGCCAAGGGCCATACCGGTGAGTTCGAGCGTTTGTTCAGGGCTTGCAAAAGAGACGCGCCGGGCACCGAGCTTCTTGCGGGCCACCTTGTTCACATCCAGCCGACAGCTCGCAAGCACCAGGCAGGCGGCGTATTTCTCATCGCCGGTCTTGCCGCGGATGACCAACAGGTTGGCCGATTCGGTGGCATCGAATCCATAGTGCTCGCAAAAGGCCGCGGTATCGGCGAGCGTCGGATCACACGCCATGATCTCGTAGGATTCGCCGGTCGCGTCGAGCTGGTCAGTCAGGGGGTGTGTCATCTCGGGGTGGTGGCTCAGTTGGCTGGCGCACGCTATCGGGCGCCGGGAATATGTTGATGGCCGGTGTATACCGTCATTTGTGGGTGGCGCGCGGCGAGCGCCCGCAGGTCTTTGAGTGCGCGGGCACTGCGCGCCATGTCCACGTTGAAACTACCGGGCTCGACCCCGTTTTGCCAACCCCAGGTGGTGTGGCTCGCGTCGCCCGTAATCAAGACTGGGCCGTTGGTGGTGCGCTGCAGGAAGCTCATGTGGCCCGGTGTGTGGCCGGGCGTCCACAAGGCATAGAGGCTGCCATCGCCCAACAGGTCGACGACGCCGGCGATACCGTCACCGGTGTCGGGGTCGAACGGCAAGACTTCGGCGTCCGGTCGGCCCGTGAAAAAGGCGTTGAAGGTCGCGCGAAGGGCCGCGCCCTCCCAGCCGCGCTGGTCCATTTCGCCCGGGCCGACAACGATGACGGTCTCGGCCGGCAGCGCCGGCAGGCCGAAGACATGGTCCATGTGCAAATGCGTCAACAGCACCTGGTTCGGTGCACCGTGTAGCTCAACGACCGCTTCTGCGGTGTGGGTGGCTTCGAGGTCCTTGAAGTTCATCACGCGCCGCACGAGGGGCCCGAGCGAAAAGTCGGCGGGGGTGTCGATGATCTGCTGCGACAAGCCGGTGTCGATCCAGATCTCGCCCGCACTCGGGTGGCTCAAGCGGTGCAGTCCGACCTGGATGGGCTCCTTTCGGTTTGCCAAGGCCGCGGCCTGGGCGATGGGGTGGTCGAGGTTGAGCAGGCCCGACAGCGGCACGGCCCAGGCAGCGCTTTGGATGTACTCATAGGCGATTGGGCCGGGCGTCTCGAGTTGGCGTTCGGCGTCGCTCAGCGACACCGGGCTGCCAGCGGTGGCCGGACGGGTCGGGTGATCGACGTGTGCACAGCTGACGATCAGCAGGGCGAAGCTGAAGAGGATTGCGGTGGTCTGTGTGGAGCGTTGCATGGGTCCGGTCTTGTTTGGCTGATGTGCAAGTCTTGTTCATGCGAAAATGGATGTAAATTGGCTAAATCAGAATGCTGGCATCCATAAATGAATATTGATTGGGACGATGTGGCGGTGTTCGAGGCGGTGTTGGCGCACGGCAGCTTCAGTGCCGCGGCCACCGCACTGCGCATCGGCCAACCGACCGTCAGCCGCCGTATCGCGCGGCTCGAAGCGGAGGTCGGGGAGTCCCTGTTCCGCCGTCAGGCCGAGGGTGCGCTGCCGACGGCGGCGGCCGAACAACTGCGCGGCGCCGCACGCGGCATGGCCGAGTGGGCCACTGCCTTCCGCCGCAGCGCCGACGCGCTGACCGCCGAACCTGAAGGGGATGTGGTGATCACTGCCGCACCGGGCATCGCGGTGGATGTGCTCGCGCCCTTCGCGGCGCACCTCAGACACCAACACCCGGCTATCCGGCTCGATATCCGCGCGCAGCAGGACGATCTCGATCTGGTACGCGGCGAGGCCGACATCGCCATCCGCAACCGCCCGCACTCCGGCGTTGGCGTCGACACCTTCTGGACATTCAAGAGCGAGATCGGCGTCTTTGCAGCAAAATCCTACGCGGAGCGAATCACACAGCCCGCAACCGTCGAAGACCTCGACTGGATCACCTGGGGGGACGCCAACCGCACACTCGAACCCCG
>CALDHJ010000106.1 GCA_937941555.1 uncultured Granulosicoccaceae bacterium
GCAGAGGCAGGTTTGATCCGAACCAGATCATTCAACAACGCCACGAGGTTTTCCTCGAGCGCCCCGTTCTCGAAGCTCACTTTGCCGATCGAGCAGTGGATGATGCCGGCCTTGTCAGTGCGGTAACGCACCTGACCCGCCTTGGCATTTTTCACAGCGCCTTCGACGTCGGGCGTCACAGTGCCAACCTTGGGGTTTGGCATCAGGCCGCGCGGACCGAGAATCGTGCCGAGCTTGCCGACGACACGCATGGCATCGGGTGCAGCAATAACCACGTCGAAATCGAGGTCACCGCCCTGAATTGCCTCTGCAAGATCATCGAAGCCGACGCGATCCGCACCAGCCGCCGTGGCCTTTTCCGCGGCTTCGCCCTGAGCGAATACCGCAACGCGCACGGTCTTGCCGGTGCCGTTCGGCATCACGGTCGAGCTACGAACCACCTGGTCAGACTTGCGCGGGTCGACGCCCAGCTTCACGGCAACGTCGATGGACTCTTCGAATTTCGCCGTCGCGAGCTCGCGCAGCAGCCCGAAGGCCTCTTGCGCCGGGTAGACCTTGTTGCGGTCGATCTTGTCACGCATCACTTTTGCGCGCTTGGTCAGTTTGGCCATGTCTTAACCCTCCACCACGTCGATGCCCATGCTGCGGGCGGTACCCGCGATGGTGCGTACGGCCGCGTCCATGTCTGCGGCAGTCAAGTCGGGCTCTTTGGTCGTCGCAATTTCTTCGAGCTGAGCGCGCGTGATCTTGCCCACTTTCTCGGTGTTCGGACGTCCGCTACCGGATTTCAAACCCAGCGCCTTCTTGATCAGAACAGCAGCGGGCGGGGTCTTGGTGACGAACGTGAAGCTGCGGTCGTTGTAGACCGTGATCACGACCGGCAGTGGCAGACCGGGCTCGGTGCTCTGCGTCGCAGCGTTGAACGCCTTGCAAAACTCCATGATGTTGACGCCGTGCTGACCCAGCGCAGGGCCTACGGGTGGACTCGGATTGGCTTGACCAGCTGGTATCTGCAGCTTGATGTAGCCAGTGACTTTCTTGGCCATGTTGATTCAACTCCACGGGTGCAAACGCCTCTCGGCTCCCCGATGTCTATTGAGAACTCAGGCTTTTTCGACCTGAGAGAATTCCAGCTCGACCGGAGTCGAGCGTCCAAAAATCTGTACAGCGACCAACAGGCGGTTCTTCTCGAAGTTGACCTCTTCGACTACGCCGTTGAAATCGTTGAAGGGACCATCGTTGACACGGACCACTTCGCCCACGTCGAACAGCACCTTCGGCTTGGGCTTCTCTTCGCTTTCCTGCACGCGATTGAGAATTGCGTCAGCTTCGCGCTCGGAGATCGGTGCGGGCCGATCGGCGGTACCGCCAATGAATCCCAGCACACGCGGCACTTCTTTCACCAAGTGCCAGGACTCGTCGTTCATTTCCATGTTCACGAGCACGTAGCCCGGGAAAAACTTTCGTTCGCTGCGGCGCTTCTGACCGCCGCGGATCTCGACCACTTCTTCGGTCGGCACGAGCACCTCACCAAACAGGTCTTCCATGCCAGCGCGCTCGATACGTTCGGCGAGCGAACGCTTCACGGACATCTCGAAACCCGAATAGGCCTGAACGACATACCATTCTTTAGCCACGCGATCAGCCTCCAATGCCGGTAACGATGCGGAAACCCCAACCGAACAGACCATCAAGCGCCCACAAGAACAGGCCGATCAGGGTGACGATCAGCATGACGATGAGGGTGGTTTGCGTGGTTTCCTGGCGGGTGGGCCAGACGACTTTACGCACTTCCGTTCTGGAGTCTTCAATATAGCCAATGGCCGATCGGCCCTGGCCTGTTCGCGTGAAAACAAATACTGCGATGCCGAGTCCGGCCAGAAGACCGAGAACTCTATAGAGGAGCGGCGCGTCGGCGGACATGTAAAAGCCCACCAATGCGATCACAGCCAAGGCACCTGCCGCCAGCAACATCAGCTTGTCGCTGCGCGCGCCCGAATCGTCGACCTTGGCCACCATGAGTGCCGGACCCTGAAAATGAAGACAAGCCAGCCATTATATACACCATTGCCCTCATTGAGCAATGGTAAATACATGGCAGGCCAGGAGGGAATCGAACCCCCAACCTGCGGTTTTGGAGACCGCTGCTCTGCCAATTGAGCTACTGGCCTGTTGTTTGGTTGTTCAGGTGCGCCGATTGCACACCCGAACCCTGCTTCGAGTGGTTATCTTACTCGAAAATTTTGGCGACGACGCCCGCACCCACGGTACGGCCACCTTCCCGGATTGCGAATCGCAGTCCGTCTTCCATTGCGATCGGGTTGATCAGCTCCACTGACACCTTCACGTTATCACCCGGCATCACCATCTCGGTGCCTTCGGGCAAGGTCACTGCACCTGTCACGTCCGTTGTACGGAAGTAGAACTGCGGGCGGTAACCGTTGAAGAATGGCGTGTGACGGCCACCTTCGTCTTTGCCCAACACGTACACCTCGGCTTCGAACTTGGTGTGCGGGTTGATCGTGCTCACGTGGCACAGCACCTGGCCGCGCTCGACGTCGTCGCGCTTCGTGCCGCGCAACAACACA
>CALDHJ010000107.1 GCA_937941555.1 uncultured Granulosicoccaceae bacterium
ATGCAGCGTTGCTCGTGCCGCTGTTCCTGGAATCCTCGGGTGGCACCTGGGCTGCGGTCCTGCGCGCTCGCTCGGCATCGTCGCAGCCGGTCGAGGCGCTTGCGGTCGCCGCCTTGCAAGACCGGTCTCAAACCCTGTCCATTGCGAACACCGTGGTGGCAGAGGAGGGTGGGCAACTGCTCGGCGGGCTCTGTGCGTTTCAAGAGACTGCCGCCGCTCCGCCGGACGACGGCGACAGTCCCTTGCCCGTCGCGTTGAGTCGGGCTCTGCAACCGTTTCGCGAACTCGTCGATGCGCAGAGTCTGTTCATCGCCGAGCTGGCGTGTCGGCCCTGCGCACGTGGCCGGGGAGTTGGCTGTCGCTTGCTCGAAACCGCGTTGGCAGACGCGGGCTCGCGTCAGCTGCCGCGTGTCTCGCTGCGGGTGTTTTCCGAGAATATGGGCGCGGTGCGCCTGTATGAACGGTTGGGGTTCACGGTGACAGACAGCCGGGTGTTTGTGCCGCACCCGGCCATTCCGGCGCAAGGGTCGGTTCTGCAAATGACCTGTGAACTCGAGAAAGTGCCTGAGCGCGTCCCGAGCGGTGGCGCCACCTGAGGCGGTATCGCACGCAAACACGCACCTTTATCGATGTGCCGGAGTGTGTCTGGCCGGGGCGTCAGATCATGTGCCGTTGCGGGATGCGATCAAGGCGTCGACGGCGTCGATCACCTCTGCCGGTGTCACCCGGCCCGATGTCTTGCGGATCACCAGTGCTTTGGAGGTCCCTTCCGCGACTTTCTCGTCGCCGCGAAACAGGCTGTGAGTGGAGTAGAAGTATTTCTCGTCCCAATGTGTGACGTGCGATGACACGCGGACCCGGTCGAACAGATGCAGTGATTTGATGAAGGTCATGGACACACTGCTGACCACCGGAATCCATTTTTTCTGGTACATCACGCGGGCAAGTCCGGTGCGCACGAACATGTCCACCCGGCCGAGGTCACAGATGGTCATGAACCGGCCATTGTTCATGTGCAGATTGATGTCGAGATCATTCGGGAACACCATCGTGGTGATCTCGTTGCGGATGTCGTCCTGTTGAATCCGGGGGCGGCGCAGGGCGCGGAAGAACACCCACAGCAGGCGGAAATACAGATTCACGGGGTGGTCATACTCTCGGTCGAGGAAGGGGCATCGGGCTCAGGCCGGTTGTGCATTGGCCGTGTTGCCGCGCGCATACCGTTTGCGCATCCATTCTGCGATCAGAATGCCAAGCGGCGCTGAAAACCAGATGCAGGTGAGAATCGCGGCGGAATCCCAGTTGCGCAGCAGCGGCCCGAGCAGGAACAGCATGATGCGGAACAGCCAGAACGCGCCCCACATCGCACCGATGAAGCGAATCATCCAGATGCGGTGTTCGTCGTGATCGCCGCGCTTGATCGCCAGCACCCCCTTGACCGCACAGCCGTAGACACACAGCGACATGAACACGAAGCCGAAGGTTGACAGGCTGCCGCCGTAGGACGTGACCGGGCCGTGTTGTGAGGCGAGTACCAGAGCGCACAGCGTGCCGAGTGTCAGGCACGCGAAGGACACGCGGCCGAGCAGTTTGTGCAAGCTGGCGTTCGCGCCACCACCGGGCTTGGCGAGCTGGATGTGCATGAGCACGAAGACGATCGAATTGAAGGCTATGTGGCCGTATAGCAGGTTGGTGCGCGAGGCCGGACCGTTGGCAAAGCGGTCGTAGAAGGCGACGCCCCAGGAGGGGTGGTTCTGGTAGACGTCGCCCCAGACCGAGCAGTTGTTGCCCGGGCAGGTGGCGAGGGCGGGCGCGCCGTCGACACCGAGGTTGTCCAGCACGTCGTAGATGCCGACAAAAAAGGCGATCGCATTTGGCGCGCCGTTGACGAAATATCCGACATTGAGCACCAGCATCAGGCTGACACCGAACAGCGCAACGCGCCAGAAATGGCCTTTCTTCAACGCGATGAACAGCAGGCCTGTCCACACTCCGAGCGCGGCGTAGATCATCATGATTCCGGCGGGCATTGTCGAATCTCCTGTTAAGCGGGATAGGTTGCGGGCTCAGCCTGTTGTGGTGTCGGCTTGCAATTGCGAGCGCAGCAGGCGGCGCAGAATCTTGCCCGAAGCCGACTTCGGTATGGCGTCGACGAAGTGCACCGCGTGGACCTGCTTGTAATGCGCAAGGGTGTCGCCGAAAAAGGCCTGAATCGCCTCGACTGTCGGCGCGGGATCACCCGCAACCACAAAGGCCACCGGCAGTTCGCCGGCCTCGTCGTCCGGCAGGCCGACCACCGCGGCGTCGGTGATGGCGTCGTGTGAGACCAGCGTTGCTTCGAGTTCGGCGGGGGCGACCTGGAAGCCCTTGTATTTGATCAGCTCCTTGAGCCGGTCGACGATGAACATGTAGCCGTCCTCGTCGATGATGGCGATGTCACCTGTCTTGAGCCAGCCGTCTTCGGTGATGGTGTTGGCTGTGGCCTCGGGGTTGTTCAGATAGCCCTTCATGACCTGCGGCCCGCGAATCCAGAGTTCGCCCTCGCTACCAGCGGACAGATCCGCACCCGTTTCGATGTCGACGATTCGGCACTCGGTGTTGGGCAATGGCAGGCCGGAGGCACCGGAGCGTGGCGCACGTGCGGGTGTCTGGTGTGAGACCGGGCTGAGTTCGGTCATGCCGAAGCCCTGCAGTGACACGCAGTCAAGTCGCGCGGCCACGGCATCCGAGAGCTCGGCGCCGAGCGGTGCCGCACCCGAGAATACCTGCTCTAGGGCGCTCAGGTCGTAGTCGTCGACCAGTGGGTGTTTGGCCAGTGCGAGGGCCACTGGCGGCACGATCCACATGCGTCGCGATTTGTGGTCCTGACAGATCTGCAGGAACAGCGGCAGGTCGAAACGCGGCAGCGTGACGATGCCGCCGCCGCCCGCGAGGTGCACGTTCATGATCACGTTCATGCCGTAGATGTGAAAAAACGGCAGAAACCCGGCGGCGACCTCGCCCGGGCGAAAGTCGGCGGCTGCGAGGACCTGGTCCACGTTAACCACCAGATTGCGGTGCGAGAGCATCACGCCCTTGGGCAGGCCAGTGGTGCCCGACGAGTAGGGCAGGACGACAATGTGTTCGTCGAGGTCGACTGCAACCTGCTGCTCGATTGGTTCGCCCAGCAGGCCCTCGAGCGCGGTGTCGTCAGTGTCGCCGCCAATGAAGACGACAGGCTGGTTGTGCGAGCCCGCGACGCCTTCAGCGGCCGTCTCGCCGAACATCGGCACGGTGATCAGCAGTTCCGCGCCCGAGTCGTTGAGTTGGTGACTGACCTCGGCGGCAGTGTAGGTGGGGTTGAGCGTGGTGATGGTGCCGCCGGCCCAGGCTACGGCGTGGAACACCACGCAGTATTCCGGCAGGTTGGGGGCCATCAACGCAACCGTGTGGCCCGCCCCGAAGCCCCGCGCCGTGAGGCCGCCCGCCAGGCGTTTGACCTGATCGGTGAATTCGGCGGCGGTGAGTGCTCGGCCGGTTGTGCCGTCGGTCAAGACCACCGCATCGGGTCGGGTGTCGAGGTCCTGAAATACCCGCTCGGTGATACTGAGGTCTGTCAGAGGAACGTCGGCGAGTGCCGGTGCTGGAGATGCCATGGCCTGAATCCCGCGTGGTCGACTGCCAACGCGCCCGGAGCCTGCCTGGCCCCGACACGCGCTGCGAACCCGACAGTACCATCAAGCTGCTGCGGGTGCGTACCACCGACCCGGCGGTCTCGCCGATGATCGCGCACCCGCGAGCCGGGCAGCGCGAAACAACCGGTTTGTGGCGCTGCCGATCAGGAACTCAGCAGGATGCCGCCATCGACGTCGAGTGTGGTGCCGGTGACGAAGTCGTTCTCGATCAGGAAGAGAATGCCCTTGGCGCATTCGTCCGGGGTGCCGGCGCGCGGGATCAGGTTGTTGCCGGTCAGTCGGGTATAGAGCTCGGTGCGGGCATCGCCTTGCAGCGGCACCATCGGGGTGTCGATCAGCCCGGGTGACATGACGTTGATACGCCTGGGTGAGATCTCCTTGGCGACTGCTCGTGATAGCGCCTCGACGGCACCGCCGACAGACGACAAGGCCACCTGGCCCGGGCCGCAGCGGCGTGCGGGCGAGCCTGAAACCAAGACGATGCAACCGGTCTCCGACAAGTGTGCAAGCCCGTGTCGCACCACGTTGGCGTAGCCCCAGAGTTTGTCGAATGAGCCGCGGTAGCCGGCCATGTCCATCTCGGCAAACGGACCGATCGCCCGCTCGCCGCCAGTGGCTGCGCTCACCAGGATGTCGAACGGCCCGTGTTCGGCGAAGAGCGCCTGCACGGCGGCTTCATCGCGCACGTCGCACGCCGCGAACGCCACGCCCTCGGGCAGTTCGGTGGCCTTGGACGCGTCGCGTCCCATTGCAACAACTGTCGCGCCGCGGGCGCTGAGCTGTTGCGTGGTTGCGAGACCGATGCCGGAGGTGCCGCCGAAGACGAGCGCTTTCTTGCCGTGGATATCCATGTGGAGTGCTCCAATGTGGGGTCGTTGAGTCGCCCCAGTGTAACCGCCCGAGCTCGCCGTGAAAGCCCGACGCCCTTGTCCCGATATCGGTGTCGGGTTGCACCGGCCTCGGCCGACGCTGTGCGCCAGATCCCGCGGTCTTCAGGTTGAGCGCTTGCGTGCCTTGCGACGTCAGGCGGTGCTCAGCAAGCCGGCGTGGGTGATGAAGTTCTCGATGGTCTCGAGGCCGTCGCCCGTTTTCATGTTGGCAAAGGTCCAGGGCTTGTCCCCGCGCATTCTATCCGTGTCGGCTTTCATCACCTCGAGTGAGGCGCCGACGTGTGGCGCGAGGTCGGTCTTGTTGATGACCAGCAAATCGCTCTTGGTGATGCCCGGGCCGCCCTTGCGCGGAATCTTCTCGCCCTCGGCGACATCGATGACATAGACCGTGAGATCGGCAAGCTCCGGGCTGAAGGTAGCCGAGAGATTGTCACCGCCACTTTCGACAAAGACGACGTCGAGCGCGGGGAATCGGGCTTGCAAATCGTCAATGGCGGCGAGGTTCATCGAGGCGTCCTCGCGAATCGCGGTGTGCGGGCAACCACCGGTCTCGACGCCGACAATGCGCTCGGCGGGCAGGGCGCCAGCCTCGGTCAGGATGCGCTGGTCTTCGCGGGTGTAGATGTCGTTGGTCACGACCGCGATGTCATGTTTGTCTCGCATCGATTTGCAGAGTGCTTCGAGCAGGGCGGTCTTGCCGGAGCCCACGGGCCCGCCAACACCGACGCGAAGGGGAGAGCCATTTGTCGTCATGTCGTTCTGTCTCAGGAGCGGTAGAGTCGGGTGTACTGGGTTTCGTGTGCGGCGCTCGCAAAGCTGGCGCCGGGCAGCGAGAAGCCGATGTCGTCGTCTTCAAGGTGGTTGCTGCGCGCGATCGCCTCGTGCAACGCGGGCCACAATTGCATCATGGTGCGTTGACCGTCCGATTGCCCGAGTGGAATGTGCTTGACCCCGACGAGCACCGTGTTCTCGAGCCAGCCCCAGGCGTG
>CALDHJ010000108.1 GCA_937941555.1 uncultured Granulosicoccaceae bacterium
GGTGTTCAATTCTTGAACGGTCAGTATGGCGTGCCAGGCAACGTCTCCAAATGCCTGAGTTTCCAACAATTCGTGTGCCGCTGATACACTGACCATGACCAATGGATTGGACGAGTAGGCAAGCACCGAGCTGGTTTGCCACATTCACCCGGCAAACGGGAAGCAGGGAAGATGAGAAAGCACAGTCGAAAAGAGCAAGAGCGCCTGAACCGCAGAGCATGGATTCTCGATTCTTCAGAGGAACTGATGTGTCAATATGGTGTGATGTGCGTTGGCATGGAACAGATCGCGCAACACGCAGAGTGTGCCAAAGGCACTTTATATCAACATTTCACCAGTAAAGAACACATCATTCTCGCGCTGGCAGAGCGCGACCTGTCACAACTGCTTGGCAACACAGAGCGCGCCACAGCGGGCATTCGCTCCCCGCTTCATCGGGTGATCGCCGTGTTCGAGACGCTGGTGCAACACCGGCAGAGCGCACCGATTTCGTACACGCACCATGTGCAAGCAATGCTTGAAGACGACAGGCCGGAACACAAAGCGGACCCGGCCACCCGCGCTTCGCTGGAACGGTTGCACAACAGCATTCGCTCGACGGTCGTAACCTTGGTGCATGAAGCCGCAATGCTTGGCGAAATCAAACACGATGTGACGCCGGAATCCGACCTGAAGGATGGGCTCATTGCTCTGGTTGATTTGGTTCTATTCGGGCCTGTTTATCAGCATCGCGACTCTAAACAACCAGTCTGGACGCTGCTCGATCAAGTGTTCACAGGTTCACCTTGGGGCGCGCACAACGTATCGCGCAGCAGTGACATCGACAGTGTCAGGGCCCAAGCACGCGCCAACCTGGCACCGTCCCGACCGGCTCGGCCGCTACACGAAACCGCGGTATGACTCGCTTCGTGCAACGCGTCACCGATTTCGGCGCTGCGCCATAGCAGCGAAAGTCGGTTTTCAGCGCTCCCGCGGCGAACCCGATCAGCGCGTGTTGCGCGTCTCAGCTCAGGTCAGATAGCCAGTGCGGTTCAGCCACCAGATCATGGCCGCGCCGACCACCACTACCCCCACAACGGCTGCCACAATCTTGACAACACTCCAAGGCCGCTCCCCTACCGTCTTGCCTGTTCGCGCGTTGACGAGGAAACGGAACCGCTTCCCGCCGAAGCGGAACGACGCCATCCAGACCGGCAATAGAATGTGTTTGAAGGTGGTGTTGCTGTGGCGGGTTTGCAGGGAGTGCACACGCTGAAAATCCCCGCCGATATCACGCTTCACGTCAGAGCGGATGACGCCTTCCATCACCTTGCGGGCGCGGTTGAAGCCCTCATCGAGCGTCACCTGATAGATCTCGCTCCGTGACCCACTTAGCCACTGTGGCTGGTAGGGCACGAGTTGATCGAGGTCCCAGGGGGCGAGCCGGTCAGTGATCTGTCGGGGCAAGGTCTGGCTCGCACCGATCAGTACGTCGTCGAAATGCCGCTGGGTCTGCCCACCAGCCGGGCGCCAGCGCACTTTGGTCACACGCTGAACCTGGCGGACCCGACGCCCGTTTTGCCGAACCCAGACCGTACGGTGCTCGACATAGGCATCACCCCGCTCCCCGCGGTAGCGCGACAGGGTATCGCTGTCGTAGGTCCAATGCGGCAAGAACACGGCAGAGAATTGCTGATCGGTCTGGGCGTGTTGGCGCAGCCTTGAGGGTGCAAACCACAAACCCGCAAGCCAGCGATTGCAGGCCTCGCGCGCCTGCGACTCCTCGATCGCAAGCGGCAACAGCGACTCGGGCTGAAACGCGCGGGAACCTGTTGTATCCAGGACCACCGGCTCGCTGCAAAACACACACTCGCCAGCGTGAGAATCGGCATCCAGACTGAAACGCGCACCGCAGCTATTGCACTGCACCTCCTCCGCGCGCTGCGCCGTCGTCGCACCGGGGTCATCGAGTGCGCGCAATGCCTCTTCGAGGCTGTGCTCGCGTATCGGTGACGTGTCCTCAACGATGGCATTGGCAAAGCCACAGTACTCGCACGCGAGTTCAGTGGTGCCGATGTCGTACCGCAACACGGCGCCACACTGATCACACGGAAAGTGGCTTTGATCCGCACTTGTCTTGTGCCCGGCTCGTTTGCCGGTCAAGCCCACGTAGCGCAGCGGGTTGGCACTCACTGCGGCAGCGGTGGCGGGCTCTCGGCTGGCAGCACATTTGCCAATTCCGGCACATCACCCGCAGGACACCATTCGGTCATACCCGCGCACCACACCAGCGTCGTCGCTGACATCCCACCTGCAGACACCATCTGCTCGATGTCAGACTGGCTGTGCGGCCCCGACGGTTTACCCTCGAGAGCAACGTGAAACCGTTTGGTTGGCAGTGGTGGAGGCGTAGCCCCCGGGAACTGGCTGGTCATCTGTTGACCCATCGCGATACCAGCACCGATACCCACCCCAGCGCCCGCAGCACCGCCCGGGTTCTTGGCAGCCTCTTCCATTGCGGTTGCAGACTGATAACCGAAATACTGACCCAGGTCGCCGACAACCCCCATGCTGGTGCGCTTGTCTAGAGCCGCTTCAACGGCCGGCGGCAACGAGATGTTTTCGACCGTGAGATGCGGCACTTCAAGGCCGTATTCCGCGAACATGCCGCTGAGTGATTCGCCGAGGTAGTCGCCAAGTTTCGGGTAGTGTGCCGCCAGATCGAGTGCCGGAATGCCGGAGGACGCAATCACACTCGCGAAGCCACTGGCGATCAGATTGCGCAATTGATGGCTGATCTCATCCACGGAGAACAGGCCGTCGGTGCCCACGATTTCGCGCAGAAACCGGCTCGCGTCGGTAATGCGCAAGGTATAGGTACCGAACGCCCGCAACCGTATCGGGCCAAACTCGGCATCGCGCATCATCAGCGGATTTCGAGTTCCCCATTTCAGATCCGTGAAGCGCCGTGTGTTGCAGAAATACACTTCTGCCTTGAACGGGCTTTCGAATGCGTGCGGCCAGGCTTGCAGTGTCGAGAGCACCGGCAGGTTCTGGGTATCGAGTTCATACATCCCGGGCCCCAATACATCAGCCACCTGCCCTTCGTTGACAAATATGGCCGTCTGACCCTCTCTGACCGTCAACTTCGCGCCGAACTTGATCTCGTTGCCATGCCGGGGAAACCGCCACACCATGGTATCGCGCGAGTCGTCAACCCAATCAATGACATCGACAAACTCGCCAAACAGGCGTCCCAGCAGACTCACGCGACCGGCTCCTCAAGCTGTTTGGCCGCTGTTCGGGTCAAGGCTTCACGCAGTTCGGATTCAAGCTTGCCCAATTCGACCTCGGCTTCTGCACGTCGACGCTTACCCTCGTCAGCAATCTGCAGGCTCTCTTCGATGCTCGCAAGCAGATCACCATGGGCTTTGCGCACCGAATCCATGTCGAAGACGCCGCGCTCCATCTGTTCGCGCACTTCGCGGTTGCCGGTGCGCAGGTTCTCCGCGTTCTTCTCGAGCAGATCGTTGGTGAGGTCGGTCGCGGCCTTGACGTCGCGCGTCACTTTTTGCGACCGGAAAATGGCGACAGCCTGAGCGAGCTGGTTGCGCCACAACGGCACGGTGTTGACCAACGTGGAGTTGATCTTGGTGATCAGACCCTTGTCGTTCTCCTGAACCATGCGAATGCTCGGCAGCGCCTGCATCGCAACCTGACGGGTCAGTTTCAGATCGTGTACGCGACGCTCGAGGTCGTCCCGTCGGGCGTGCAGGTCGCGCAGTGATTGCGCTTTGAGCACATCGTCTTCAGCTGCGGCAACTTCGGCTTTCATCGCCGGAATAGTCACCTCATCGCACTCGGTGATCTCCGCTTCGCCCGCGGCGATGTAGAGCTCGAGTGTATGGAAATATTCGAGGTTCGCGTCATACAGACGATCAAGCGAGGCTATATCGGTAAGCAACATCGTCTTGTGCGACTCGAGCTTGTCCGTGATGGTCTCGATCTGAGGGCGCACTGTTTCGTACTGCTGAATGAACTTCGCCATGGGCTTGCCCCGGCCGAGAATCCAGTTGATGAAACGGCTGATCAAGCCCGGGGACTCGTCAGGCTTGAGCCCTTCCACATCGAAACCGCGCAGCACGGCAACCATATCGTTGAGCGACTCGCCTGCAGCGCCGAGATCCTTGTTTCGAACTCCTTCGAGCATGCTGTCGGAAACGGCGGTCAACTGTTCCTGCGCCTTGCTCCCGAAAAACAGAACCGAGTTGCTGTCAGCCATATCGATCTCGTGCCGAATTGCATCGATCGCTGCGCGCTGCTCGGCGTTGGCGTTAACGACGGTGATCGGCTCTTCACGGAGCCCTTCGAGTCCGGTGGCGGCAGTGGATTTCAGCGCGCGTTCCAGCGCGCCTTGTGTTTCAGTAGACAGCTCACTCATGTGTGTGTGCTCCAAAGCAAATTTAAGTGGGTGCCAGCGTGCGTCTTCTGCGTACGCCGGCGCTCAGGCAAACAACAGCGCCGATGTGTCCAACGTGTCGGAGCTTCGAGGAACCCTCGGATCAAGTCCGTTCAGCATGATACGGCGCAGACTGCACACCCGCGTGGTCACATGCGCGAGGAGCCCGCGTCGCTATCCCGCTAAGCAATGCCTTCTTTCTCCAGTTGCAATTGCAGGACTTCGATCTTGATATCGAGATCGTTCAGATCATTTTCCAGCAGTTTCAACCGCTGCTCTTCCAAAACTTCTTCTATTGTGTCCAGCACGCGTTTGAAGTTGTCCGACAGCGCGAGTTCCGAGCCGCCAGCCAGTGACTTCGCACGGGCATAGCCGGTTGTTACCTGCTGCGCTCCGTCGAGGTACACCTTCAGAAATTTCCGCGCCCGCTTCAGATCTCGGGGGTCTTCTTCGATGATATCGAGGATATTGCGTGCGTCAGTTGCTATCCGAAGAAGGCGATCGCGCAGGCTTGAGTTGTTGAAGGATGACGCGACGGATTCGATGGACTCAATGCGCCCTTCGGCCTCGTTAAGTACTTCGAGCACTTCCTCGGCCGTCACGCCAACCTGTGAGGTCTCTGCGCCGACGCGCTTCGGGTCGTTTCCGTAGCGCAAATGGTGTCCGAATGCGGCCACACCGCCAAACAGGATCGATACGATCAGCCCGTAGCCGCTGCCGAACCATGCGGCCAGCCATACCCCAGCCGCCAGCAGCAAGGCACCGACCGACTTGTACGGCACCACGCTCGTCCGCCTGACAATCTTCCGCCGTCGCGCAGCCTGTTCGATGCGGATGCCCCGGCGCGTCAGATTTGCCGCCACCATACTGATCGCGAATCCACCGCCAAGGGCTATTGCAGGGACTACATGGTCCCGCGCCAGTGCCAGCATCGAGGCAATCAGCAGTGGCAACGGCAGTGCATAGAGCAGCAAGCCCTTGGCGCCCGCCTTGGGGCGATCGCCTGAGCGTGTTCCGCTGCCTCCGATTCGCCGCGCAGAGCTCATGCGCCACCCGGTGCATACAGTGCCGGACACGACACCAGCATGAAGGTCAGGAACAGCAATAACAGACCGAGGAAACCCTTGAGTGCACCAGGCATGGCATATCCAGAAAGCACAACGCCAATTCAGGCGTTGTGTACCAAAAAATCACTCCGCCCATCGTACCATCGCTGCCGATGCGCCGGGTGTTACGAGTCTGCAGGTCTCAGACGCTCCCGTTTCCGGCGCAAGACATCAGGTGCCCGGTGTATCTGGCATACTGGCACTGAGAAACACAAGGAAACCGATGTGATAGACAAGCGCTTGCTCGGGATCTTGCGATGCCCTGTGTCGCGCGGTCAACTCGTCATGCACCAGGGCGAACTGTGGTGCAAACAAAGCGGGCTCGCCTACCCGATCAGAGACGGCATCCCGGTTCTACTCGAATCTGACGCCCGTCGTTTGAGCCTCGAAGACCTCGACAACCTGCCCGACGCGTAGCGGCTCTGTGCGGTTCATTTGTCCAGAAACAACATAAAAACGGCCTCACACCGGCAAGGTGTCAGGCCGTTCGGTTGCGACCGGTGTGACGAAGCTCCCGGTCAGAGCGCCTCGGTTACGACGTCTGATATCGCTTCAATGTGGTTGACATCGTTGCCGAGGCGACGTCGCACCTGGACAAACAATCCATCTGCCATGTTGCGCACGTAGTGCACCGACCGACCGTTCTGCAGCGCTTGCCAGCTTGATCCGGCGAAGTCTGATCGTCCGGCAACTCGAATATGTGTCGGCTTGTGTCCGGCGGTCTCTGTGCGGAGCACGACTTTGCCACTCTCGAGGTCGGACTGGATGACGTCTACCGACGTGATGGCGATACCTGCCCCCCGCTCAACCGCGGTTTTCTTGACCCGGCAATCGGGCGCCGCACGACCGGGCTGGGCCTTGAGCTCGAGTACGAGTGCGTACTGACGCCCCGGCTGCTCGATGTTGATGTTGTCGTAGCCGCTGCCAGACACCGTCAGACGGTGCGCCCACACGGGCGCCCGCATCGCAGCCACACCGTCCTGGTCGGTCCGCACACCCGCAAATTGACTCGGGTTCGCCGCCGTCCCAAGGCACACCGCAGCATCCGCGACAGGCAAGCCGGTTATCCGGTCCAGCACTTTAACCTGCAGATCTGCCGCGCTGACCGAACCCGCGCCCAGCGCCAGAGCAAAGCCAACTTGCTGCACGATTCCCATAAGACCCCCGAAAAATGTGTGTTGCCACAGCGGTCGTCTCGCTGCGTTGTGGGGTGGAAATTACGGCCTGCAACCGCCTCGGTAATGTGAGGCCTGTCACACAACACCGGGTTCTCAGTTCGGACCCCCGAATGGCGCTCTGGGCTGTGTGCCCGGTGTTACGCGGACATCCGCTTCGCACGAGACTGACTCAGTGTTGTTACAGATCACCCTTGCCGTGGCCACGTCAAACACGCGAACACGAGGCTTGATTCACAGCCGGGCAAAATTTATACTGTATATCCATACAGTTTTCGGAGGGATGTGTCCATGTCTCGCACTGCCTCGCAAAACGTGACGACGATACAGAAGGGTCGCGGCGCACTCAGCAACCCACCGGGCCGATTCGAAACCACGCACGCACACCCAGTAGACGACGGATGGCATCAGGACACACAAGCACAGGTTGCCACCCTGTGGCGGGATGACGTCGCCCGGACAGTCATCACCCGCAATCAGTCTCCAGACATCAGCTTCGACCGTTCTGTGAACCCGTATCGGGGCTGCGAGCACGGCTGCGTCTACTGCTTTGCACGGCCGACACACGGATACCTCGGGCATTCCACCGGTCTCGACTTCGAACGCCTTTTGTATGCCAAACGCGGCGCAGCCTCGCTGCTCGAAAAAGAACTTGCTGCACCGCGATACGAGGTCGCACCCATCGCCTTGGGCGTCAATACCGACGCTTACCAACCCCTCGAGCGCAGTCTGAAAATCACCCGCCAGCTCTTGCATGTCCTGGTCGAAACACGCCACCCCGTTTACCTGATCACCAAATCGGCATTGATCGAGAGAGACATCGACTTGCTGCAGGACCTTGCGTCCGAGAACCTGGTTTCGGTGGCGATCAGTATCACCAGCAAAGACCGCGACCTGACTCGGCTCTTGGAGCCTCGCGCCGCCAGCACAGCAAGACGCCTCAGAACGCTCAACACGCTGTCCAACGCCGGGATTCCCACACGGTTGAGCCTGGCGCCCCTGATCCCGGCACTCAACGAACCCGAGATCGAGTCGTTGGTGCAGTCCGCAGCAGATTGTGGCGCCTCCGCGGCCCACTACGCACTGTTGCGGCTCCCGCACGAACTCAAACAGGTCTTCAGCGAGTGGCTGCACGCGCACTACCCATTGCGCGCAGCGCGCATCCTCAAGGCAATCCGGTCAGTTCGCCCTCAACGCGACGCTGATTCCCTCAACGACAGCCGTTTCGGCAGCCGATTCAGTGGCGAGGGCCCGCGGGCGGAATTGATTCAGCAGCGATTTGACGCGGCCTGCCGACGGGCAGGCATTGCGCAGAACGGCCGCCTGCCGCAACTCAACTGCTCTGCGTTCAGCCCGCCAAACAGCAGCGGGCAGCTCAGCTTGTTCACTGGCTGACCGCCATGACACCGCCGCGATTCAGACGGCTGTAGACCGGGACTGGATCGGCTGTGAACTCAGACCCAGCCGGCGTCAGCTTCTTCGCCGCTTCCCAGTGCGCACCAGCCTCTGGCCAGTCGGAGCATGTAGAAGGTCCAGAACGCGACGAAGATGAAGATGGGAATCAACGGCATCTTGTGCAAGATCAAGCCGAGTGCGAGCAAGCCCATCACGACCGAAATGAACCGCACCTGAAAGTCCGTGTGCGACTGCAACCAGGTGCCGGCAGTGGCCGAACGGTTGCTGAACAACTGGTAGATACCCCAGAGGGTGAACAGCGGCATGAAAAAGCCGAGTGCGAACCACATGTAATTTCTGTGGACCGAATTGACCAATGCGGGATCGACTGAGGGCGCCATGCGTGTGTACTCGTCCGGAGGGTTAATCGCCCTATTCTAGCGCCACGATGCGGACCGTGCACACCCAAGGCTGCAAGCGCAGTGTCGGCTCAGCGGCTCCGCCACAAGACCCACAAGACGAGCGCGTAGCCCGGCAGCGCGATCCACAGCAGATCATGCCACCCGATCAGTACGTGCAGCGCACCGGATGCCAGCGCACACACTGCTACCGAGCTGAACACGAATAGATCATTCAGCCCCTGAACTCGGGCTTTCTCTTCCAGTTCGTAACAGGTTGTCAGCAGACTGGTGCCTCCAACGTAGAGGAAGTTCCAACTCACGCCAAGGAACACCAACGCGAACCAGAAACGCCAGAATGACTCTCCGGTGAGTGCGATCGCGATACAACCGAGGCCGAGCAACGCCCCACTGCCGATAATTGCCTTCACACCGAACCGGTCGATCAACCGCCCAGTGAAAAATGACGGCAGAAACATCGCCACCACATGGGCTTGAATGACCCACGCAATCTCGGCAAAGGCGAACGCCTCGACGGTCATGGCAAGCGGTGTCGCGGTCATCAACAAGACCATTTGCGCAAATCCAACCATCGCCGACAGCATCGCCAGACGCAGCGCAGGTTGTTGCCACAACTCTCGAAAAGGTCGCCCGCCCGAGACGGTCTCGATGTCGGGACGCCCGAGGTCGCGGATGGAAAAAATGGCCAAAGCAATCAGCACGTAGGTCACCGCGACCGCAATGAAGCTGCCTGCGAACGCATGGCCGGTGACAACATCGCGCGTGAGGGTTGCGACATTGGGCCCGAGCAAGGCCGCGATCACACCACCCGCCAGTACGTACGAGATGGCGCGGTTGCGCGCGTCAGTCGGCACCGATTCGACAGCAGCAAATCGGTAGAAATTGCCAAAACCGTTGTGCAGCCCGAACAAGCAGGTGCCGACGCAAAACACCCAGAACTGCGCGTTGACGATGCCGAAGTAAGCAATCAGCCCGCCGGCAATACCCAACCACGCCGCCAGTTGGAATCCCGCCCGGCGACCAAAGCGCGCCATGAACTGCGAAGCAGGCGCCGCACACAGCATCGTTGAGACGTGCTTGAGGGCAGCGGGCAAGGTGGCGAGCACCGGGTCGTTGGCGAGTGCCAAGCCCACAAGTGCCGCACAGGCGACGACCATGGCGTTGGTGCTGGTCATGAGCCCTTGGCAGGCAGACAGGGTAAAAACCGTTCGGGTGAGCGCGCGAGCCATGGTGTATCCGGGTAACCGACAAGTCACGCACGGTGCGGCACTTGACCAGTGTGTAACAGACCGAGCTCTGCTGGCCTGAGAGATGTCAGTGATAGGATGCCAGATTAATCAGACAAGTCAGAGCAAAGGTGTCATGAAGTCGAAGAAGTTGATATTCGGGATCATCGCGTTGGTCCTGGTGGCACTCGGTGTCGATCCGCAACAGGCACAAAAGCTGTTGGCCCTGGTGAGTGGTGAGCAACAGACCACAACACAACAGACCGCAACCTCGAGCACGCACAACAACGTGCAGCGCGACAGCCACAAGAAGTGGTCAGACACAACGCCAGCAATCAACTTGCACCATGTTTTCGATGGTGAAATCAATCGCAGTGGCAAACCCACGGGGTTTCACTCGCGTCCGGGCGGCCAGGATCCGGAGAACGCCCGGGTTGTCGGTGTGCGTGACGGCCCCAACCGGCACGGCATCTACACCGCCACCGTGGAAGTCCGAGACGGTGGCCAGTGGAAAGAAAAATTTTCGAGTTTCTTCCCGGATGACATGAGCTACGACGAAGTCATCAACGTGGTGATGCACGCCTACCGCAACAGCAGCAATCCAAACAGCCAACCGTGGCGTGGGCCGTCTGGCAAAGGCTTCGACGTCCAGGGCTATACCCTGCGCGATGGCGACATCAACACCGCCTTCCCGGTCTACGAGAGGTAGCGTTCGTGAAACCGATTGAATTCTTTCGCGATGGCAATGGAAGCCCGCACGCACGGGGCTCTGACACCCAATTGGCTAACTTCCTGATGACCGATTGCCAATCGTCGGTGAGTGTCATCGATGAACTGCTGGCCATGCTCGATGTCGAAACGCCCTCTGGACAATTCGTCGGCAACGGCCACCATGTCGAGATCGACGGATCCCGTGTCGGCATCGAACCGCTGCACGCAGAGCCCGGTGAAACACATCCAGTTCGTCACCTGTCCACGGTTTACTTTCGCGAGACTGTGCAGCGGTGGAAGGCGTTCATCATGGACACCGATGACGAAGACCAGACTCAAACGTAATCGTCTGTGTATCGATACCGGTACGCTTACGATAACCCGGTGAAATCAGACCATCCCGGTGCCGCCAAGCGTGAGTTATTGCACAATGTAACCTGGAGTCCGCACGTATGCTGGAGCGAAGCAGGTAGTCTCACGCGAATCGAATGCGCCACACAGTGCGCACGGAGTGGTTATGGGCCGTCAACTCAACGCATGCAGTCATCAGATCCTGAAAGTCCTGATTCTGATTTTCGCAACCGCGCTCGCCGGCTGCTCCTGGGTTGACGACACCGGTAAACAGGACAACGAGAACCCCGAGATTCAACTGGATGCGCCGTTCCTGAGCTATGAAGAAGGGGACGTCGCGCGCATTCCGGTGTCCGACGATGACCCGGTATCCGCACTGTTCGAACTGCTTGAATCCGGGCCGACAGTCGCGGGCGCCTGCGGCGAGTTCTTTTCGCCACCAGAAAGCGCCGATTCCCTGGAGCAAGCCTGCGCCGGATATCTCTCGGCTGAGCAGTGCAGCATCCAATTCGAAGCCAACCCTGACAACGACAAGGAATTCATCGCTCGCATCCCCGCGCTTTCCCGCCCACTCGCTCAGAAATACCGCATTGCCGTTGAGGACCGCACCGGGGCGTCTGACGAACGCGAACTCGAGTTGTGTCTGGTCGCCGTCAACACGGCTCCCATCGCTCGTGCGGACACCCAATATCAGGTGGTCTATCTGTCCTCGCTGACCACCGAAGACCAAACCTACAACGAGCTGTGCGAACGGGTCTCTGGCGACGGCGTTCTGAGTAACGACGATGACGATTTCGACGCCGCCACTGCAAACAACAGCGGCCCGGACTGCCTGAGGGCCGAGCTGGTCGACTCGCCCTACTCGGGATTCAATCTCAATGCCGGCGGCGGGTTCACCTTCCGGTCAGACGGCAGTGTCGCGCCAGGCGGCACCCACACCTTCACCTACCGGGCCAATGATGGCGATTTGAGCTCCGAGCCCACCGAGGTGCGCATTCTGGTTACTGGGACTAACAACCCACCCACCGTTCCGAGCGAAATTCGGGTCTCCGGCCCTGAAAACACCACGACCGAAATCGACGTCCTGCGCGACGCACAGGATGAATCAGACAACCTCATCGTCCGCAGCCTTGGCGACCCATCCAACGGATCCGTTGTTGCAACGGACAATCAACGGGTCCGCTACACCCCTGAGCCGGGGTTCATCGGCGAAGACCGTTTCTCGGTAACCATCGCCGACCCGGCCGGTGCTACCGCGTCAACAACCGTGATCATCAATGTGTTGGAGATCAATGATCCGCCCACCATCAACGGGCCCGGCAACCAGTCAACTTATGATGTCTCCAATGAAACTGCACCCTACGCTGAGCGAAGGGTAACAGCGACATTGGGTGATGAAGAAACCCCCGTTCAATCGCTGCAAGCCACCGTACGAAGCAGCAACGCCGGCGTGGCTTCGGCGCGACTGGGCAGCGGCATCAGCGGTGCAGGTTTGCTCGAGGTGTTCATTCGCCCGATTGCCAACGGCACAGCCACCATCACCCTCAGGGTCACAGACCGCGCGCTCGACAACGGTCTGTCGGCAGAAACAACCGAAAACCAGTTCACTGTCAGGGTCAGTGGCGTCAACACCGCGCCCACGGCACGAGACGACACTGCAACGGTTGAAGTCGACAACACCGTCACGGTCAATGTCCTGAGCAACGACAGCGACCCTGACAACGACACACTGCGAATTGACGCCTTGCTGACATCACCCTCACGTGGTGAGGCCAGCATCGTCAACAACCGGATCCGCTACACCGCAGACGACGAGCCCGGCTCCGACTCGATACGATACCGCGTGAGCGACGGACGGGGTGGCACAGCCGAGGCGACCCTACGGATCACGGTGCAGCAGCCGAACCGCGATCCGAGTGCGGGCAACGATGCATTCTCCCTGGTCAGTGCCACATCCAGCACATTCGATCTCAGTGCAAACGACACGGATGCTGACGGTGACCCGCTGAGCTACCAGCTGACCGCCACTGCAGGTCTGAGCGCGAGCGTGAACCCGAACACCGGCGTGCTCTCAGTCACGGCACCGGCGGTCACGGCCGACATCACACGCGTCCTGAGCTACACGGTCACTGATGGCAGAGGCGGCTCTGACAGTGCGACGGTCACATTGACGATCACCGCTCCCGTCAACCGAGATCCGGTTGCCTTGAACGACGCCGTGTCGATTGCGAGCGGCGGCAACGGCACGGTCAACGTCGGCGCAAACGACAGCGATCCCGACGGTGACACCCTTAGCTACGAGCTGATCAGCACCAATGGTCTAGCTGTGACACTCGATGCAAACTCCGGCGTGATGTCGATCACTGCACCCACAACAAACAACGGTTTGACTCGGACAGTGCGGTATCGGATTCTGGACGGTCGCGGGGGCACAGACCGAGCTGACGTAACCGTGACCATCACGGCCGCGCCAAACCAGGCTCCGACGGCGGGTAACGACAGCATCGCGCTCGACAGCGGTGAGACCGACACGCTCTCGGTCGGCAACAATGACAGCGATCCAGACGGGGACTCTCTGTCGTACACCCTCACCAACGTTCCAGGTGACCTCAATGTGGCGTTAAACGCCAACAGCGGACTCATGGAAATCACCGCTCCGAACACACAGGTAGCCCTGACCCGCTCTGTGACCTACCAGGTCTCAGATGGCCGCGGCGGCACCGACGCCGCAACCGTCAACGTGTCGGTCGCCGCACAACCCAACGCCGCGCCGAGTGCGGGAGATGACGCAATCACCCTCGCAAGTGGCGCCAGCGGGTCGATCGATGTCGGCCTGAACGACTCCGACCCGGATGGCGATACGCTGAGCTTCCAGTTGACCGATGCTGACGGTCTGACCGTGACATTGGGCAGCAGCTCGGGTGTTATGAGCATTACAGCACCGGCTACCGCAACCGAAATCACCCGAACTGTCGACTACGAAATAGCCGATGGCCGCGGTGGGACCGACAGTGCGAGTGTCTCCGTGACCGTGGAAGCAGCACCACCGGAGCCGCCGGAGCCGCCGACAGAAGAATTGCCCGAGGATGAAGCCGAGACAACCTGACGTGCGATCGGGCAGCTGTACCGTATACGAGTACACATGATCGCGCGCAAATTGCGGGCGACAAAATCCGAACCCAGCCATTGCGTCTGAGCAGGAACCCATCCCACCCGATGCCAAAAAGCTGACTCCTGAATCGCGCTACAATCGTGCTAGCTGATCAATTCGCGAGTGGATTCAAAACCGTAACGTGTCCATACTTGCGCTTCACGTTAAGCTAAACCGCTGATTGTGGCGGTTATACGTGACCGCCTCTGCTTGGCGACATCGCAACGCAATTGTCTGCCGACAACGAGAAACCGTTGCGACGCTTAAAAACACAGGAGAACACCATGTCCGCGATGGATCAGCGAGAAGATACTGCGTCACTCTACGAGAGCACACGCCGGTCGGTTCGCCTGCGGGGCTCAGTAACGAGTATTCGTCTGGAGAACGGCTTCTGGCAGGTGCTCGGCGAGATGGCCGAAGCCGACAACCTGTCCTTGCCTCAGCTGATCAATCGACTCCACGAAAATCTTGCGGACACCCAAATCGAGTCACGCAACTTCGCGTCCTTCCTTCGCGTGGTGTGCGCCCAGTACCTGACCGACAAAGCCCAGCCCGAAGACGCAGAAACCCCGCAGACTGCCACCGAAAACGCGCTTACCGAGAGCTGATCGGGGACCCGGACAACCGCAGAACTCTCGAATTGCTCGGCACGCCCAGCTGCCCTTGATCCCACTTGACCTCTGCCCTGCCAGGGCGCACGATAGCGCTGTGCTGTCAGTTCCCCAATTGGGGATGAAAAGGGAATCCGGTGATCTCATCACGAGCCATTCCGGAACTGCCCCCGCAACTGTAACCGCCCGCCCAACCCAGGTTGAGCAACGAGCTTCCGATCCACTGTCGCCTCGCGACGGGAAGGGGAACCACTCGACGCGGAAGTCAGGAGACCTGCTGCCACACATCGCAATCGATCGGGCGGGGTGCACCGACAACGCAGCTCGCCACACCGGCTGCGCACCCTGCACATTCACCTGGCAGCGGGGCGCGCCTCATGAAAAAAAACAACTCCTCCTCCAACCCGGATCGCACGGCGCGCATTGCGCTGATGCACTGGCTACTCAATTTGCCCGAGGGGGCCAATCAGGCGCGCGCGGCACAAGCCATGGTCCGGCACATCGACACACTGGACGCCGAACAGACACCCGCCACGGTCGATGCATTCAGGCAGCTCTTGCACCAAGTGGCGAGCACTGTCCCCACGAGCGGCCGCAACACGACGCACTGAGCTCAACCACGCGCAATGAGGTGCAGATACCGCGCTAGCCGCCAGTGCGGCTCTCTCTGTTCCAGCCATTGCTCGATGTCATCAATGCTGTCAGCGCCGCGCGCAGCAACCAGCTCGCGCGGCAGGAAATCCAATATCGATCTGACGCCGTAACGGTCGTGCAGGTCGAATCCCGCGTTGCTCAACCACTTTTCCAATTGCCGCAGCTCCAGTGGGTGTGAGGGCGTCAACCCGCCCTCGGTCCCCACCTGTTCCGTGGCCTGCGCGCGCCTGAAATTGCCGCGAAGCAGATTGCGGTGGACCAGGGCTGCATTGTTGTAGCACAGCAACGACAACCAGCCTTGGGGCCTGACCAGCGCTTTCAGGCACGCCACAGCAGCCTCGGGGTCAGTCATCCATTCGAGGGCCGCGTGACAACACACGAGATCAAATTGCTCGCCCTTGTCGGCAAAGGACCGCGCCGTGGTTTGCAGCGAGCCGTGGATGCAACGGACACTGACCCGGTTCTCGCTCGCGTGCGCGCGGATGGCATCGACCATGTTGGCACTGAGGTCCATAGCCGTGACCTCGTGCCCGTCGGCCGCAAGCAGGACAGCGATCTGTCCCAGACCCGCTCCCACGTCCAACACCCTGAGCGGCCGTTCCTCGAGTTCAACAACCGACGCCCGGATCTGGCGGATACACCCCCGCAAACGCAGCTGCCCTTTCGGTCCGGCGTGAACACGTTGAGACAACCGCTCGACCAGGTCGTCGAAATTTCGGCCGTGCTCTTCCACGGTGTGTCGATCCTCGTGTCCCCAGCGTATCGCGCCACAGTGTGCCATGAATGCGCGATACCATGACCGCAGAACCCGATTGCGATAGAAGCCGCCATGCGCACTCGACGTGAACCAAAAACGGATACGCCCGCATGACCGACACGGAAGACTCCGCCCTGACCGTGTTGTTCGAAGATGAGCACCTGGTTGCCGTCAACAAGCCGGCCGGCCTGCTGGTGCACCCGAGCGCAATCGACTCGCACAACACCGACACACTGATCAGCCGGATAACGCACCAGCTCGGCACCCGCTGCGCGCCCATACACCGCCTCGACCGGGCGACATCCGGCGTGATCCTGCTCGCTCGCCACAGCGGCGCGGCGCGACACATGGGCCAGACATGGCACGAGACAACCGAGAAAACCTACCTTGCGGTCGTGCGTGGCCACCTGAAAGACGCCGTCGACCTCGAACACCCGGTTCGCGACCGCGACAGCGGCAAGCGGCAGCTCGCACAGACCCGGTTCCGTCCCCTGGCAGAGGTCGAGATTCCAGAAGCCGTCGACCGCTACCCGACCACACGCTACGGGCTCGTTGAGGCCAAGCCGATCACCGGCCGACGGCACCAGATCCGGCAGCACCTCAAACACCTGACCCACCCGATCGTCGGCGATTCGAGTTTCGGCAAGTCTGTTCACAACCGGTATATCGCGCAGCGTTTCGATGCCGCGCGTTTACTGCTGCATGCGAAAGGGCTATCGTTCACCCACCCCGTTACGCATCTTCGTGTGAGCCTGGAAGCCGCTCCCGACGCCGCCTTCCAGCGCGTTCTGACTGGCCTGCCTTGGCGCACGGCACAGGACACCCCCGAATGACCGACTCCCGCCCTGCACCCACAGTCGATTGGCTATGGCAACACAGCCCTGAACCCGGCAGCCTGACAGAGGTGGTCGACGGCATCAGCCTGTTGCGTATGCCCTTGCCGATTCGACTCAACCACATCAACGTCTATCTGATCGAAGACGACGATGGCCTGGTTGTGATCGATGCGGGCTACAACACGCCCGAGCTGCGCGAGATCTGGCGGAACACCCTGTCCGGCCGTGATCTCGGGCGCGATCCGCGCGTGCTGTGCACCCACTACCACCCGGACCACTTCGGACTCGTCGGTTTCCTCGCCGACGAATTCGGCTTCCGTGTCCTGATGGCGCAAACCGAGCGCATCATTGCAGGCTTCCTCTCACAAGCCCACGATGATCAGATCGCGGAAAACACTGTCAACTTCTACCGCCGCCACGGAATGTCGGCCGACAACCTCGACGCCCACCGCAACCGCGGAAATTCCTTTCGCAAATCGGTGTATAGCGTGCCGGCAGACTACGTGCGCGTGCGCGACGGGCAGACCCTGACCTTCGGTGGCAGAACCTTCACCGTCATCACCGCCTCCGGCCACACACCCGAGCAGGTCTGCCTGCACAGCGCCGACGCCAATCTGTTGCTTTCAGCCGATCAGATTCTGCCCCGCATAACGCCCAACACATCCGTTTTCTCTTACAACGCGGGCGCCAACCCTCTGGGTGAATTTCTCGAAGACTTCGACAAATTCGCCACACTCGAGTCCGACTGCCTGGTATTGCCTGGACACGACCGCCCTTTTCGCGGTGTGCACGGACGCATCGCGGAGCTCAAATCCCACCATGACGACAGGCTCGAGGAAGTATTCGATTGGTGCCGTGAGTCACCTCGAACTGCGTGCGAGCTCGCACCACTGATGTTCAAGGGCGATCTCGATCTGCACCAGCAGATGTTTGCGGTCGGCGAAATCATCGCGCACCTTGTTCTGCTCGAACAGCGCGGGCGTCTGAAACGACAGACACACGACGGCGTCTGGTCTTTCTCCGCCACTTGAATTGGTCGAACCGGGACCCAATTGTCTTGCTTCGAGCCCGGCCAAGAGACCCGAAATGAACGATGAGCCGTCATCCGGTGAGCTGATTGACGCCCTCGACAGCGAGGAACCCACTGCGAAGCCGTTGGTGCTGCCAGATGACGCACTGCCAGACGAGCTCGTTGTGCTGCCAGTCTATGGCCGCCCGTTCTTTCCTGCGCAGGTCCACGCGATCTCGATCGACCGTGAGCAGTGGGAGCCCTCATTGAAAGCCGCGTTGGAACACCCGATGCGCGTGGCCGGCCTGATGTATTGCGGTGAGTCGCCGAGCGACGACGGCGACGTGCCGTTCCGTGATATCGGCACCGTGGTGCGCATTCACCACGTCGCGAGCGATGACGACCACTTGCAATTCATCGCCCAGGGCATCCGCCGTTTCAAAGTCAAGAAATGGCTCAACGACGAGGCCCCCTGGCGCGCCAAAGTGGATTACCCGGTCACGCAACCGGTGGAGTCCAATGAAGTCAAAGCCTACGCGATGTCCCTGATCCAGGCGATCAAGGAACTGGTCAATATCAACCCGTTGTACAACGAGGAAGTGAAGAACTTTCTCACCCACTTCAACCTCAACCAACCCTCCCCGCTCGCGGACTTCGGCGCAGCCATCACCACCGCTGGCGGTGACGAGCTGCAACGCATCATCGACACCGTCAAGCTGCTGCCGCGGATGAAGCAGGTCACCACACTGCTGCGAAAGGAAATCGAAGTCGCACAACTGCACCAGCGCATCGAGAGTGAAGTCAACCAGCGCATGAGCACGCAGCAGCGCGAATTTTTCCTGCGCGAGCAGCTCAAGGTCATTCAAACCGAGCTTGGCATATCCAAGGACGATCGCACCGCCGACATCGATGACTTCAAGGGCCGAATGGATGCGGTGACACCACCCGAACACGTGACCAAGCGCTTCGACGAGGAAATCCGCAAGCTGTCCATGCTCGAGACCGGCTCGCCCGAATACGGCGTCACGCGAAACTACCTCGATTGGATGACATCCGTGCCCTGGGGTCTGCACTCGGATGACAACCTCAACATCAAACACGCACGCCGCGTGCTCGACGAATCGCATGCCGGTCTCGCCGATGTCAAAGACCGCATTGTCGAATTCCTTGCGGTGGGCGCCTACCGGGGAGAAGTCAGTGGTGCCATTCTCCTGCTCGTCGGCCCTCCCGGAGTTGGCAAGACATCCATTGGCCGTGCCGTTGCCGACGCGCTGGGGCGTGAATTCTACCGTTTCAGTCTCGGCGGCATGCGCGACGAAGCCGAGATCAAAGGCCATCGACGCACCTACATCGGGGCCATGCCTGGCAAGCTCGTGCAAGCACTGAAAGACGTCGCGGTCTCCAATCCGGTGATCATGCTCGATGAGATCGACAAGATCGGCAGTTCGTTTCAGGG